>NZ_DBMACV010000008.1:0-69932 GCF_057861905.1 Phocaeicola sp.
AGTCATTGGTCAAGTATGGTCTTGAGGAAATCTCAAACGTGCTTTTCCGACCGACATACACACCCAAATTCGATGTATTCAAATTTTTGTCATGTACTTAATTCACGGAGAAAAAGCGCATTCCAGATATTTTAGTGAAGATGCTTTCAAAAAATTGAAAGGTGACAACAAGGAGTTGATGATTATTCCTGGAGCAAGTCATGTCGATTTGTACGATAATCAGGCAGGGGTTATTCCTTACGACAAGATAGAACGATTCTTTTTTGAATATTTAAAATAAGGAATACCATTCGGGGCAGACGGCTATTTTTCTGTATTAAGGATAAACGTTTTTACTTCATCTTGCAGTCTGCCCCTGCTTTATTTCTTTGACTGAAATGCTGAGAATATCATGAGTTCTATTTATATTTGCGTATAACTTAATTAAAATCCTGCTTTTATGAATATACAGACTATACTTGCAAATTTAAAAATAGAACAATTGAATGCCATGCAGCAAGTGGCCATTGATACTTACCGTGAAGGGTGTGATTTGATTCTTTTATCCCCAACAGGGTCAGGTAAGACATTGGCCTATTTGTTGCCTCTTGTTTCATCATTAAAGTCTGAGGTAGAAGGAGTACAGGCTGTAATATTGGTTCCTTCTCGAGAGTTGGCATTACAGATAGAGCAGGTGTTCAAGTCGATGAATACGGGATTTACTATTATGAGTTGTTATGGAGGGCGACCGGCTATGGATGAACATCGTACAATGAAAGGAATTCGTCCATCGGTAATAGTAGGAACTCCGGGTCGTATGAATGATCATCTTGAAAAGCTGAACTTTGATGCTACTGTCGTTAATCTGCTGGTGATTGACGAATTCGATAAATGTCTTGAGTTTGGTTTTCAGGAAGAGATGGCAGCAGTAATAGGTAAATTACCTAATTTGCGTCGACGTTTTCTGCTTTCTGCTACCGATACTGAGGAAATACCTCGTTTTACGGGGTTGAACCGTACAATAAAGCTGAACTTTCTCAATCCGGATGGAGGCGTTTCTGAACGCTTACGTTTGTATAAAGTGATCTCTCCGGTAAAAGATAAGCTGGAAACTCTTTATAGATTATTATGCTGTTTAGGTAATCAATCCACATTGGTCTTTTGCAATCATCGTGAGAGTGTTGAACGGGTAGGAAATTATTTACATTCCATGAAAGTGTATTGTGAAACTTTCCATGGAGGAATGGAACAAGATGATAGAGAGCGTGCGCTATACAAGTTCCGAAATGGCAGTTGCCATATTTTCATCTCAACCGATCTGGCTGCCCGTGGACTGGATATCCCGGATATAAAAAATGTTATTCACTATCATCTTCCTGTTGCAGAAGATGGATTTGTACACCGCAATGGACGTACTGCCCGATGGGAGGCCAATGGTAGTGCTTATGTCATACTTTACGCTGAAGAGCAATTGCCTTCTTATATAAAGGAAGATCCTGAGGAATATATATTACCGGCTATTACTCCTAAACCGGTGCAGCCCGATTTTGTTACCTTATATATAGGTAAAGGGAAAAAAGATAAAATAAATAAAATCGATATTGTCGGCTTCCTGTCTAAGAAAGGAAATTTAGGAAAGGAGGACATAGGTCGTGTAGATGTAAAAGATCATTATGCTTTTGCTGCGGTTTTACGCTCTAAATACAAACAAGTGTTAAAACTCGTGCAAAATGAAAAGATTAAGGGGGTAAAAGCTTTGATAGAACTGGCTAAATGATAACTTTGTGATAGTGTTACCTGCGATTATATAAAAAATCTCTCAAAATGCTATGGCTATAGTTCAGACGGAAAGTCATAGAGCCTATCTCATGTGTCAATATGTAAATTAAAACGGTTTGTTTTGTGTAATTTGTTATAAAAAGGCTTTTATAGGTATAAAAATATTACGAAATCCTTTGGAAGTCTAAAAATAATAGCTATATTCGCAAATGTAAGAACGAATCAATGTTTAACCAAAACAAACTTCCAAATGAAAAAACATAATTTTAATGCGGGACCTTCGATATTGCCTCGCGAAGTGATCGAAAAAACAGCTCAGGCTATTCTTGACTATAATGGTTCGGGACTTTCGTTGATGGAAATCAGTCACCGCGCTAAAGACTTTCAGCCGGTGGTAGACGAGGCTGTTGCCTTGTTTAAAGAACTTTTGAATATTCCTGAAGGATATTCAGTACTTTTCCTGGGTGGAGGAGCAAGCATGGAGTTCTGTATGGTTCCCTATAATTTCCTTGAAAAGAAGGCTGCATATCTCAATACTGGTACATGGGCGAAAAAAGCATTGAAAGAGGCAAAGGCATTCGGAGAAACTGTCGAAGTTGCTTCTTCCGAAAAAGATGGATATACCTATATCCCGAAGAATTATACTGTACCGGCTGACGTGGATTATTTCCATATCACGACCAATAATACGATTTATGGTACTGAACTCCATGCCGATCCGGATGTAGATGTTCCGATGGTAGCTGATATGTCATCCGATATATTCTCCCGTCCGGTGGATGTTTCAAAATATATATGTATTTATGGTGGCGCACAGAAAAATCTGGCTCCGGCAGGTGTTACGTTTGTTATCGTAAAGAATGATGCTTTGGGCAAGGTTTCTCGCTATATTCCTACCATGCTGAATTATCAGACTCATGTAGATAAAGGTTCAATGTTTAATACTCCTCCTGTCGTTCCTATTTATGCAGCTTTGCAGACTTTGCGCTGGCTGAAAGCTCAGGGTGGAGTGGAAGAAATGCAGCGTCGGGCTAAACAGCGTGCCGATATGCTGTATGCCGAAATTGATCGCAATAAATTGTTCCGTGGTACTGTTACAGTCAAAGAAGACCGTTCGTATATGAACATCTGCTTCGTTATGGCTGATGAGTATAAAGATCTGGAAGCTGATTTCTTGAAATTTGCGACAGAAAAGGGAATGGTGGGTATTAAAGGTCATCGTTCTGTTGGTGGATTCCGTGCTTCTTGCTACAATGCTTTGCCGATAGAGAGTGTTCAGGCATTGATTGACTGCATGCAGGAATTTGAAAAAATGCATTAATTAACAAGTTTGTTATAGAAGGCACACAGACCTGCACGGATAGACGGTGTGCGGGACTGTGTGCCATTTTTATTATATTAAATCTGATAGTTATGAAAGTTTTAGTAGCAACAGAAAAACCGTTTGCAAAAATAGCTGTCGACGGTATCCGTAAGGAAGTTGAAGCAGCTGGTTATGAATTGGCTTTGCTTGAAAAATATACTGAAAAAGCTCAGCTCCTTGAGGCTGTAAAAGATGTCAATGCCATTATTATTCGTAGTGATATTATTGATAGGGAAGTATTAGATGCTGCTCCTGAACTGAAGATTGTCGTTCGTGCAGGTGCTGGTTACGATAATGTTGATCTGGAGGCTGCTACAGCTCATGGCGTTTGTGTTATGAATACGCCGGGACAAAATTCCAATGCTGTGGCTGAACTGGCTTTTGGCTTGATGATTATGGCTGTACGTAATTTCTATGATGGAAAGGCTGGTACAGAATTGAAAGGTAAAAAGTTGGGTATACATGCTTATGGCAATGTAGGCCGTAATGTTGCTCGTATAGCAAAAGGTATCGGCATGGAAATCTATGCTTATGATGCATATTGCCCGAAAGAAGCAATGTTAGCCGATGGCATTAAACCTGTAGATTCTGCCGAAGAATTGTATACGCAATGTAATGTAGTTTCTTTACATATTCCGGCTACTGCTGAAACGAAAAATTCAATTAATTATGATCTGGTAAACCGTATGCCGAAAAATGGTTTGCTGGTCAATACTGCCCGTAAAGAAGTTATTAATGAAGATGATTTGATTCGCTTGATGAATGATCGTCCGGATTTGAAATATGTGACTGATATTATGCCGGTTCGTCACGAAGAATTTTCTGCCAGATTTCCAGGACGCTATTTCTCAACTCCTAAGAAGATGGGTGCTCAGACTGCTGAAGCTAATATTAATGCTGGTATTGCTGCTGCACGTCAGATTGTCGGATTCCTGAAAGATGGATGCGAGAAGTATCGCGTAAATAAAAAGTGAGAAAAATCAATGATGCATAGATGAAAATGACGGTGTGTCAAATGCTTGTATGTTTTCTATATGCCTCAGAACTTTGTATTATTTTTTAAGAAACTTCAAACATTATGGCAGTAGTTAAACCGTTTAGGGGGATTCGTCCACCTCAGGAAATGGTAGAGCAGGTTGCTTCCCGTCCTTACGATGTGTTGAACTCGGCTGAGGCTCGTGCTGAGGCTGCCGGGAATGAAAAATCACTTTATCATATTATCAAGCCTGAAATTGATTTTCCGGAAGGAACTGACGAGCATGATCCGTGTGTGTACGATAAAGCTGTGCAGAACTTTCAGATGTTTCAGGATAAGGGATGGCTGGTGCAGGATAAGAAAGACTGTTACTATATCTATGCACAGACCATGAATGGTAAAACACAATATGGCCTGGTAGTTGGAGCCTATGTTCCCGATTATCTGAATGGCGTAATTAAAAAACATGAACTGACACGCCGGGACAAGGAGGAAGATCGTATGAAGCATGTACGCGTGAACGATGCTAATATTGAGCCGGTCTTTTTTGCTTATCCGGATAATGCGGTGCTGGATGCAATTGTTGCTAAATATACAGCTAAGAAACCGGTCTACGATTTTGTTGCTCCCGATGATGGCTTTGGACATACCTTTTGGGTGATCGATCAGGATGAGGATATAGCTGCTATTACGAAAGCTTTTGCCGCGATGCCCTCTTTATACATAGCTGATGGTCATCATCGTAGTGCTGCAGCTGCTTTGGTTGGAGCGGAGAAAGCGAAGGAGAATCCTAACCATCGGGGTGATGAAGAATATAATTATTTCATGGCTGTTTGTTTCCCGGCAAGCCAGCTTACCATTATCGATTATAATCGCGTGGTGAAAGATTTGAACGGATTAACTTCCGCACAATTCTTGGAAGCCTTGAGGAAACATTTCGATGTAGTGGATAAAGGTTCGGAAGTATATAAGCCTGCTGCACTTCATAATTTCTCCTTGTATCTTGACGGCAAGTGGTACAGCCTGACGGCAAAGCCTGATACATACGATGATAATGACCCGATTGGAGTTTTGGATGTTACCATTTCATCGAATTTGATTTTGGATGAAATTTTAGGTATAAAGGATTTGCGTTCAGATAAACGTATTGATTTTGTCGGAGGTATCCGGGGACTTGGTGAATTGAAGAAGCGGGTAGATAGTGGTGAAATGAAAATGGCATTGGCTCTTTATCCGGTTTCCATGAAGCAACTGATGGATATTGCCGATACAGGCAATATTATGCCTCCTAAAACTACCTGGTTCGAACCTAAACTTCGATCTGGATTAGTTATACATAAATTGAAATGATAGTTTGACAAAATATATCAGATTCCCTTCCTTTTGTAAGATTTCTCTTCAAACCGTAAAAGAGCACTGGTGGGTGCTGTAGCATAAATATGGTTTGTATGCCGGAAAGGGAAGTCCTTTCTGGCAAAGGTTGAGTCTGATATTGTGAAAGGTCAGGACATTTTAGCGAAAATATCCTGACCTTTTTCTTGTTTGGCCGGATGTTTTTGCTTAAGATTGTGTACCTTTGCTGCCGGTTTTGAAAAATAGACATTTACATGGTTAGTAATACATTCAAAGGTTTTGTTTACGGTGCTGTAGCTGCTGCCAGTTACGGTCTTAATCCTCTGTTTACTTTACCGCTGTATTCCGATGGTATTAGTGCCGATTCAGTCTTGTTTTATCGTTACGGTCTGGGGGTAGTAATGCTTGCTTTGTTGATGAAAATGCAGAAGCAGTCGTTTGTCTTACATCGTTCCGAAATATTGCCACTGTTTGTAATGGGAATGCTCTTTGCCTTTTCGTCGCTTACATTATTTTTGAGCTATAATTATATGGACGCAGGAATAGCTTCTACCATACTTTTTGTCTATCCTGTGCTGGTAGCCATTATTATGGCTGTGTGCTTTAAGGAAAAGGTTTCTGTTATAACCGCTCTTTCCATAGCCTTGGCTTTTCTCGGAATTTCCTTGTTGTACAAAGGAGAAGGTGGTAAAACATTAAATCTGGTAGGTGTTTTGCTGGTCTTTGCTTCATCGCTGACTTATGCTGTTTATATTATTGGAGTAAATCGTTCTTCATTGAAAGACATGCCGACATCCAAGTTGACTTTCTATGCATTATTATTTGGCTTGAGTGTGTTTGTTGTGCGTCTTAAGTTTTGTACGCAACTTGATATTATTACGACTCCTGCATTATGGGTAAATCCTATAGCTTTGGCTTTGTTTCCAACAGTGATTTCACTGATTGCCATGACTAAATCTATCCATTATATCGGATCTACGCCAGCAGCTATATTGGGAGCGTTGGAACCGATTACAGCATTGTTTTTTGGGGTACTGGTATTTGGAGAACGTCTGACTCCACGTATTATCTTGGGGATTATTCTGGTACTGACAGCTGTTACGCTGATTATAATCGGAAAATCGCTGATGAATACAATCCGGGTACACATACTGCGAAGTAATAAATAGTATATTTCAAAATTAGATAAATCCGAATCGTGTTGGAAGATACATATAAAACCATAGAAGGACAGTCAGAAGCTGTTTATACCGAAAAAAGAAGTAAGTTTATTGCGATAGCCATTCCTGTGCGCACGCTGACCGAGGTGAAAGCACATCTGGAAGAGTATCAGAAGAAATATTACGATGCACGTCACGTGTGCTATGCTTATATGTTGGGAGCAGAACGGAAAGAGTTCCGTGCCAACGACAATGGCGAGCCGTCTGGTACTGCAGGTAAACCGATTCTCGGACAAATCAATTCGAATGAGCTGACCGATATTTTGATTATCGTAGTACGTTATTTTGGAGGTATTAAGCTGGGTACGAGCGGTCTGATTGTGGCATACCGTACCGCAGCGGCGCAAGCTATTGCCGAGGCTACGATAATAGAAAAGACAGTAGATCAGGATGTAAAGATTATCTTTGAATATCCATTTATGAATGATGTGATGCGTATCGTAAAAGAAGAGGCGCCCGAGATATTAGAACAGTCGTACGACATGGATTGCATTATGCGCCTGCGTATACGTAAATCGCTGATGCCCCGCCTGCGTGCTCGTTTGGAAAAAGTAGAAACACTTCGTTTTCCCGATGAGGATGTAACAGTTTTGTAATATTTATGACATAACCAAGTTACTTGTTACTTATACCTTTGCTCTCGAAATAAAAAGCAGATGTATAGTGAATAAAAAGAATTTAAAGAAACGGTGTGCCATTGTTGCAGGCTTGCTGGGATATGCAGTTGTACCGATGCATGCAGAGGACAAAGGTAAAGAAGAAGCTCCCAAGGGTAAGGCTATCATTACAATCTTTTCCGATGTTCATTCCGGATTCGGTCATGTAAACGATGACCGTGGTTTCAATCTTGACCGCGCTTATCTGGGATACCAGTACGACTTGTCGAAAGAATTGCAAGTAAAAGTCGTTGCCGATTTCGGACAGTCCAAAGATGTAGACGATCATCATCGTATAGGTTTCGTAAAGAATGCGATGCTGTCATGGGAACGTGGAAAATGGACATTGAATGCCGGTCTTATTTCGACTACCCAGTTCAAGTTTCAGGAAAGTTTCTGGGAGAAACGTTATGTAATGAAATCTTTCCAAGATGAATACAAGTTTGGAAGCAGTGCCGATCTTGCTGTTTCTGTTGCCTATGATTTTAATCGTTATATTTCGGCAGATGTTATTCTGGCAAACGGTGAAGGATATAAGCAGGTGCAGGTAAAAGATGGACTACAGTATGGTGCCGGTCTGACATTGACGCCCGTAAAAAATCTGTTTATCCGCTTGTATGGTTCTTTCAACGAAGCTGCCGAAAAAACAGATAAAGGCATTACGAATCTGGCTTCTTTCATAGGATTCAAAAATAAATTTTTTTCACTGGCTGCTGAATATAATTATCAGACGAATACAGGGTATACCGACGGATGCGATCAGAGCGGTATCTCTGCATATACAACCATTAATCTGACTAAGAAAATAGGACTTTTTGGGCGTTGGGATTACCTGACATCAAAGGATAAATGGAATGAAGAGGGGGATGGTATGGCAGGAATGGTCGGCGCAGAATTCCGGATTGGAAAATACATTAAGCTGGCTCCGAACTTCCGTATATGGTCGCCCAAGTCGGGAAGTCCCCCCGATTCTTATTATGCTTATCTGAATGCTTCCTTCTCACTTTAATGTGAATCTAAAGAAAAAGAGAAAATCCAATATAAGAAAAATCAATTTATTAAATTAATAAACAATGAAAAAACATTATTTGTCTTTGGTAGCAGGTATAATGGCCTTGGCTGTTACTGCATGTGGTGGACAGAAGTCATCAACAGATTCCGTTGAATTAACAGGTGCGGGAGCTACATTCCCATTGCCTTTCTATAACATGAGCTTTGAAGGATATAGTGCAACACACAACAATAAAGTATCTTACGGTGGCATCGGTAGTGGTGGAGGTGTTCGTAACCTGAAAGATGGTATTGTCGACTTTGCCGGAAGTGATGCGTTCCTGAGTGATGCTGAAATGAAAGAAATGGATCCGGTAGTTCACATCCCGACATGTATGGGAGCTGTCGTACTGGCCTATAACTTGCCGGATGTAGTAAAATTGAACTTGTCTGGTGATATCATAGCCGATATCTATGCAGGTAAAATTACAGACTGGAACGATGCACGTTTGCAGGAATTGAATCCGGATGTAAAATTGCCGGCTAAGAAAATTATTCTTGCATATCGTTCAGACGGTAGTGGTACTACATTTGTATTTACCGATTATTTGTCTAAAGTCAGCGAAAGCTGGAAGAATACCTATGGAGCAGGAAAAACTGTTGACTTCCCTGTAGGACAGGCAGCCAAAGGTAATCCGGGTGTAGCAGGTATCATTGCACAGACTCCATATTCTTTGGGATACATTGGTTCCGAATATGCTTTTGCACAGAAAATTCCTTATGCCGCAGTCAAGAATCAGCGTGGTGAATTAGTTTCTCCGTCTACCGAAAGCATTTCGGCTGCTGCAGGTGATATTCCTCAAGATACCCGTTGCTCTATTACTAACGCCGATGCGGCCGGAGCTTATCCTATCAGTTGTTTCACATGGTTGCTGATTTATAAGGAACAGAACTATTCAGACCGTTCGGAAGCTCAGGCAAAGGCAACAGTAGACTTGATGCAGTACATGTTAAGTGACAGCGTACAGCAGACTACTGCTACAGTGCACTATGCTCCGCTGCCTAAGAAAGCCATCGAACAGAGTCTGGCAAATCTTAAGACTGTGACATATCAGGGTCAGCCGATTTTAAAGTAATAGATAATCATTGCAAAGCTGATATTTTATGCAAGACAAAATTTTTAGAGTTTTACTTATTCTGTCGGCTGTTATTATTCCTATCATCGGTGGGGGAATTGTATATTCCCTCACTGTCGATGCCTCCGGAGCATTCGAGCATTTTGGCTTCTGGAACTTTATCTTTTCAGACGATTGGGTAACAACGGCAGGAAAAGAAAGTTACGGTGCTCTTCCGTTCATTACCGGAACATTACTTACTACAATTCTTGCTTTATTGATGTGTATCCCGTTTTCTTTGCCGGTCGCTTTATTTACTGGTGAGTATTTCCGAGGAAAGAAAATTGCGGCGGTACTGGGTACTGTTACCGACTTGCTGGCAGGTATTCCTTCTATCATTTATGGCTTGTGGGGATTTTATGTATTGCGTAATGTATTCATGCATCTGAATCTCTCTCCGCAAGGTTCGGGAATCTTGACCGCAGCCTTTGTACTTGCCATAATGATTGTGCCTTATGCAGCTTCTCTGAGCTCGGAATTCATTAAGATGGTTCCTTCCGATTTGAAAGAAGGAGCATACGCCATGGGAGCCACTCGTGCAGAAGTTATCCGCAGGGTTATTTTCCCAATGGCCGGATCGGGTATCTTCTCAGCCTATATTCTGGCGATAGGTCGTGCATTGGGTGAAACCATGACCGTTACGATGCTGATAGGAAACACTAATCAGATGCCCGAAACTCTGCGTACTACGGGTAATACGATGGCCAGCATTATTGCCAATCAGTTTGGTGAAGCCGACGGACTGAAACTTTCGTCACTGATTGCCATCGGATTGTTATTGTTCCTCATAACAGCCGTTATCAATATGATTGGAAAAATATTGATACGTAAGGCAAGACATGTATAATCAATAAACAGAATTTGTATAAATGGTACGTGATAATAACATTCGAATCCGTATATTCAAGAATCGGTTGCTTTATGTTCTGGTCTGTGTGCTTTCGGGACTTACGGCAATTCCTTTGCTGGCCATTCTGGGAGAAGTACTGGTAAAAGGATGGAAACAGCTTGGCTGGTCATTTATTACCGAAGCAACTCCTAATGCATATAAGGCAATGCAGGCTGTTTCCGCCGGGCAGGATATTCCCGGAGGTATTGCCAACGGCATTGTCGGTACTTTCCTGATGCTGTTGCTCGCAGCTGTAGTTGCCATTCCTATTGGTGTATTCTGCGGAATCTGTCTGTCTGAATACCGCAAGAACTGGTTCGCAATTATTGTAAGCTATCTTACCGACTTACTTCAGGGTACTCCTTCTATCATCATCGGTATTATTACATATATCTGGGTGGTGGTGCCCATGAAAGGATATTCGGCCATAGCCGGAAGCGTAGCATTGTTTATCATGATGCTGCCGCTCATTATCCGTTCAACGGAAGAAACCATGAAAGTCCTTCCGGATACATTAAAGGAAGCCGGACTGGCGCTGGGAGGAAGTTACTGGCGTGTTATGTTGCAAGTAATGTTACCTTCGGCTCTGGGTAGTATCTTTACAGGTATTTTGCTGGCAATATCGCGTGTAGTAGGTGAAACTGCTCCGCTGATGTTTACTGCACTGGGTGGTGCCGCAGTAAGCTGGAACATGACCAAACCGATGTCGGCAGTTCCCTTGCTTATCTGGGAATTCTTCAATGATCCCAACTTGCAGAGCCTTATCTGGGGAGCTTCGTTGTTCCTGCTCACCTTTGTATTATGTCTGAACTTATTAGCAAAACGAATCGCAAAGAAATGGAAAATATAAAAGACCCGATATTACAAATAAAGGATGTCTGTATTTCGTATACATCCAGTACGATGGCTGTGAAGCATGTGTCGGCAGACATTCAGAAAAATACCATTACGGCTATCATGGGACCTTCCGGTTGCGGAAAAAGTACCTTGCTGCGTGCTGTGAACCGTATGCACGAACTTTATAAAAACATTCGTGTAACAGGAGAAATTCTGTTAAATGGTGAGAATGTCCTTCAGATGCAACCGATGGAAGAACGCCGCCGTATCGGTATGGTGTTCCAGCGTCCTAACCCGTTCCCTACGATGAATATCTACGATAATGTGCTGGCAGGCTATTTGCTGAACGGTATCCGTCTTTCAAAATCGGAAAAAGATGAAATCGTAGAGCGAAACTTACGTAGCGTTGCCTTATGGGATGAAGTGAAAGATTCACTGACGAAGCGTGGAACCTTCCTTTCGGGAGGTCAGCAGCAGCGTCTGTGTATTGCACGTTCACTTGCCCTGAAGCCAGATGTGTTGCTGATGGATGAACCGACTTCGGCTCTGGACCCTATTGCTACCAAGTACATAGAGGAACTGATGGATGATTTGAAGAAAGATGTGACTATCTTGATTGTGACTCATAACATGTCGCAGGCTATGCGTATATCCGACTACTCAATGTTTATGTATATGGGTGAGCTGATAGAGTATGACCGTACAGACAAGATGTTCGATAATCCGACAGATGAACGTACACGTGCCTACCTGACAGGAAAGATGGGATAAACAGAACGTGTATATATACTTCGATATTATCCGGAGTAAACGAGAGAAAGCATTCAGCTTATTCTCGTTTGCTCCGGATTGTTTTTTTTAGAGATTACAACAAATTCACAATGTGGCTTGTTTATTAGATAAAAGATTCTTTCTTTTGAATTTTTTTTATTACTTTTACAATGAACATTAACCACTTTGCTATGGAAAAGGGCTTCTCTATATTGCTGTTGGCTGCCTGCTTGTTATTGTATGCTTGCGGAGAACAACAAACCGATGTGCCCCGTTTGTCGGAATATACAGAATTGCCTTCCGATACCCTTGTCTTTCCTGATACGGCAGATCGTACTCCGAAACTTCTTGTCGCTGCCGATATTCATCTGACAAAAGATTTGCTTTATGATCAGTATACGCTCGAAGATACTTATCCTTACGGCGATACGGTACGCAGTTTCAAATGGGAAACGATTCGCAAATGTCTTGCTTTTATTGAAAACATGCATCGTGATACGTCACAATGGGTCGTGCTGAGAAATTATAAGAACTTCAACAGCGAAGCACCTTTGGTACGACGTTATATCCGCAATGCGTACGGACGTGTAGCCGATACACTTGGTGTAGAACGATATCAGTCGGTTCCTCTTTATCTTACAACCGACTCTTCCGTTCCCGAACGTTACGGTCGGGATGGTTCGCTGGCTTATCTCCGGGGAAAGACAGGCAGTTTCCTGCGTATAACTCCTGTGGTAGAAGATACCGAATATCTTGTTCCTCCACGTTATATTCGTGTATTGCCCGACAGTGCAGTCTTTCATCATGTCATTTTTGTGGATCGGGGCGACCAGAATATTGCGACCTTAGAGCGGATTTCCGAAGGTGAATGGGCCATTCGGAGTATGAATCCGGCTACAACGGGAGTGCATCGTCCGCCGTATGCTCAGGAAACCCCGTTGGGAATGTTTCTGTTGCAGGAAAAGAAAGCAAAGATGGTCTTTTTGAAAGACGGAGGATCGGCTACCGGAGGGTATGCTCCTTATGCATCACGGTTTACCAACGGCGCATATATACACGGAGTGCCTGTCAATGTTCCTCGTACAGCCATGATCGAATACAGTTGGTCGCTGGGTACGACGCCTCGTTCACACATGTGTGTACGCAATGCTACCTCGCATGCCAAGTTCGTATTCGATACAATGCCTTCCGAAGCTACGCTGATTATTGTTATAGAGTGAATAAATGATAAAACATGTTGCTTTTAACTATCTGATAATAAATAGTTACAGATAAAATGAGTAACTTTGCAGCCGTTATTGTTCAAGAAGATTATGCTGCGTATTTCGTTATCTGTATTTTTTCTGTTTGCATCTTTTTTATATTCCTTTACCAGAGTAGGTGAGGGAGCGTCTGCCGTATCGGAAGTTAAACATGTGGCAAAGCCCGATGTATGTGCCGAACTGTTCCGGGATATGCAACTGGAGGGTACGGTTAATTATACAGCTTTCCGTCAGGCGGTGACAGGATATTACCGGATTGCGCAGCGTAAACGAGATATACTTACCTTAATCGATTTTTCCAAACCTTCTACCGAAAAGCGTCTGTATGTATTCGATATGAAGGAAAAGAAAATGCTGTTTTCATCGGTCGTTGCACATGGCAAGAACAGCGGAGGAGTATATGCTACTTCTTTTTCCAACGAATACGGTTCCTACAAAAGTTCGTTAGGATTTTACCTTACAGCATCTACCTATCAGGGCAAGAACGGCTATTCGCTGATTCTGGATGGACTGGAAAAAGGAATAAACGACCGCGCCCGCGAACGTGCCATCGTTGTACACGGAGCTGCCTATGCCGATCCTTCAGTTATCCGTACGGGAGGCAGACTGGGAAGGAGCTTCGGATGTCCTGCTGTTCCGCAGAAAATTTCACGTCCGCTGATTGATACCATCAAAGGCGGGAGCGTGATGTACATCTATGCCGCTACTCCCGAGTATCTTGCACAGAGTCATATCTTGAATTCCAAAGACCGCGCTTGACCGCTTTCCGGTAATACCATACGCCATAAGCGTCGGCCAGTGCCCACCCGACAGGGATAGACCACCAGATGCCGTGTACGCCTATTGCCGGTATTGCTGCCAGTGCATATGCCAGCAGGACTCGTGTCCCTAAGGAGAAAACAGTAAGTACGACCGACATGCCGGGCATACGTATAGCCCGATAAAATCCGTATAAAAGGAACAGATAGCCTATCCCCACATAGAAGCTGCCCTCTACCCGCAGATATTCTACACCGATACTGATTATCTCATTCTCGCTTCCATCGATAAAAAGCTGCATCAGTGGACGTGCGAAGATAAATACAATAGCCGAGATCAGCAGACAGAATCCAGTTGTAACGCTGAAGGCGCTACGGATTCCTTGCCGGATACGTTTCTGTTGTCCAGCTCCGAAATTCTGCGCAACGAATGTAGAGAATGCATTCCCGAAATCCTGTACCGGCATATAAGCAAACGAATCTATTTTTACAGCAACGGCAAAAGCCGCCATTACACTTGTTCCGAAACTGTTTACCAGTCCCTGCACCATCAGAATCCCGAAGTTCATCACCGACTGCTGCATACATGTCAGCGATGAATAAGTGGCTATTTCCTTTATCGACTGTCTGTGTAGCCGGATATGAGTCAGTTTCAGCCTGAAAATCGGGAAACGGTACAAAGCATAAACGCAAAGTCCGGCGGCTGCTACGGTCTGCGATATGACGGTAGCCGCTGCTGCTCCCGACACACCCCAGTGACATACCAGAATAAAAATCAGGTCGAGTACTATATTCAGTACCACGGAAACAGCCAGAAAATAAAGCGGCACAATAGAGTTGCCCAAGGCACGCAGCAGGTAGGCGTAATAATTGTAGATGAAAGTACTCACTATACCTAAAAAGATAATGAACAGATAGTCGAACATCAGTCCCTCTATTTCAGCAGGTGTTTGTAACAGGCGGATGATAGGATGAATACCCGCCAGCACGGCGACGTTCAGAATCAGTGTGATGCCTCCCGTCAGAACGAGTGAGGAAACCAGACTCCGTTTCATGCCTTCGTAATCCTTTGCCCCATATTGCAGTGAGAATACGGCACCACTGCCCATACATAGCCCGATGAATACCGATGTGATAAATACCATGAGTGTATAGGCCGATCCTACAGCTGCCAGCGCATCCGCTCCCAGATAATGTCCCACGATGAATGTATCGGCTATGTTATAGCATTGTTGCAGCAGGTTGCCCAGAATCATTGGAACTGCAAAGCGCAACATTGTTCCCGTAATACCGCCTTGGGTCAAGTCGTTTGTTTTATTATAATGTAAGCTCATTTTACAGGTCATTTGTAAGGTCTGTCAAAACCTTTCCCTTGTTTGCAGACGCAAATTTATTGCATAAATCAAAAACATGTGCTACCTTTGTCACAAATTATAAGTGTCCATAAATAGAAAAAATATGTTCAGAACGAATACATGCGGCGAGTTAAGACTTGCCGATGCGGGTAAAAACGTGACACTTGCCGGATGGGTGCAGCGTACACGTAAAATGGGCGGAATGACATTTGTCGATCTCCGTGACCGTTATGGCATTACTCAGTTGGTGTTCAATACAGATGTGAATGCAGAACTGTGTGACCGTGCCAATCATTTAGGACGTGAGTTTGTGATACAGGTAAAAGGACAAGTCAGCGAACGTTCAAGTAAGAACAGCAATCTCCCGACCGGAGAAATTGAAATCATCGTTTCAGAGCTGAATATCCTGAATACAGCACTGACTCCTCCATTTACTATCGAAGACAATACTGACGGCGGAGATGATCTCCGTATGAAATATCGTTACCTTGACCTGCGTCGTACAGCAGTCCGCAAGAATCTGGAACTGCGTCATCGTATGACGATGGAGGTACGCCGTTATCTCGACAGCAAGGGATTCCTTGAAGTTGAAACTCCGATGTTAATTGGTTCTACTCCGGAAGGCGCACGCGATTTCGTTGTTCCTTCTCGTATGAATCCGGGACAATTCTACGCACTGCCGCAGTCACCGCAGACATTGAAGCAGTTGCTGATGGTTTCTGGTTTCGACCGTTACTTCCAGATTGTAAAATGTTTCCGCGATGAAGACCTTCGTGCCGACCGTCAGCCGGAATTTACCCAGATTGACTGTGAAATGAGTTTCGTTGAACAGGAAGACATCATTCAGATGTTCGAGGGTATGGCTAAGCATCTGTTCAAGGAACTGCGCGGTGTGGAACTGACAGAACCGTTTATCCGTATGCCGTGGGCCGATGCCATGAAGTACTATGGTAGCGATAAACCCGATTTGCGTTTCGGCATGAAGTTTGTCGAACTGATGGATATCCTGAAAGGCTATGGCTTCTCTGTATTCGACAATGCAGCTTATATTGGTGGTATCTGTGCCGAAGGTGCTGCACACTATACACGTAAGCAGCTCGATCAGTTGACAGAGTTCGTGAAACGTCCGCAGATTGGTGCAAAGGGACTGGTTTACGCACGTGTGGAAGCCGACGGTAATGTGAAGTCGAGCGTCGATAAGTTCTATAGCCAGGAAGTGCTTCAGCAGATGAAAGAAGCTTTCGGTGCCAAACCGGGTGACCTGATTCTGATTTTGAGCGGCGATGACGCCATGAAGACTCGCAAGCAGTTGTGCGAACTTCGTCTGGAAATGGGTAACCAACTGGGACTGCGCGACAAGAACCAGTTTGCTTGCTTGTGGGTAGTAGACTTCCCGATGTTCGAATGGAGCGAAGAAGAAGGCCGACTGATGGCAATGCACCATCCGTTCACTCATCCGAAGGACGAAGATATTCCATTGCTTGATACTGATCCGGCAGCCGTTCGTGCCGATGCATACGATATGGTAGTCAATGGCGTTGAAGTAGGTGGTGGATCTATCCGTATCCACGATTCACAGCTTCAGGCTAAGATGTTCGAAATTTTAGGATTTACTCCCGAAAAAGCTCAGGAACAGTTTGGCTTCCTGATGAACGCCTTCAAGTTTGGTGCACCTCCTCACGGAGGTCTGGCTTATGGTCTTGACCGTTGGGTTTCATTGTTTGCCGGACTCGATTCAATCCGCGACTGTATCGCTTTCCCGAAGAACAACTCCGGACGCGATGTCATGCTGGATGCACCGGGTTACCTCGACCAGAAGCAGCTTGACGAACTTAATCTGAAAGTAGAGATTAAAGACTGAATATCTGACAACGTTGTTATTTAAAAGATATAATTATTTCGGGCAAGGCAGATAGTCGGGAAGACTATACTTGCTTTGTCTCGAAATCTTTTTATGCCTTTTCCAAATTACCTTTAATGAGAGAGTCTGTCCGTATTATGCGTTTTGCCATTGTGGGAACGCTGAATGCCCTGATTACTGCATTGATCGTGGGATTATTGATGCATATAGAGGGCGAACATTACATGATAGCCAATGTAGTGGCTTATGTAGTGGCGCAGATTCATAACTTTATATGGTGTAAATATTGGATTTTTCCGTTTGAAGCCGACCGGAAGAAAAATACTATCTGGCATGAAATCTTGTTCTTTTCCTGTGCTTTTGCTGTGGCATATGGTGCACAATTCTTGTTTCTTCTTTTCCTTGTAGAAATTTGTGGATGCAATGAGTATCTTGCTCAGTTCCTCGGACTGTTTGTTTACGGAGGAATCAACTTCATGAGTAACAAGTGGATTACTTTCAGATAATCTTTTCCTTTTAATCAAAATGACATTTTGAAAATTTGCCTTGCCGAGAATGTGTATATTGCGGAGTGGAACAGGTGCGCTCGGAAAAAACGGATTCTTATCGGCTTGGTAAAAAACATGAAGCGTCTATTCTTGTCGTCTGACAGTCTTATTGTAAGTTTAAGGGGAGGTCTGAATGTTGCATTGTCTTGTATTCTTTCGGATTTATGAGCTTTCTGTTTAATTGAACTTGGTGTCCTGAAAATCTCTTTTAGAAAATATTCTGTCGTTTTTGAGCATTTTTGTCTGCTCTCATGGCGTTTTTCAGAAAACATAATGATGTTTTAAAAAAATGTCTTTATGTTTATCCAAAAATCTCGTGGTCTTTTTGCAGACATCTGCGCATAAATTACTTCCTTATTTGTTAAACAAAAATAGAAATTTAAGAAACGGATGCAATGAAGTATGCAATTTATTACATTCAACCGTAGGCCTATTAACAGAACAAACTTATTCGTTATCCGGTGCAAAGGTAGGGAGTAAGCAAATATCTGTTTTTGCTGACATCCGTTTACCTTTTTCTGTCAGTCTATGACCAAGTGTAAATTCTCAGTCAACTGCCGGTTCGTATGAAAAAATGTGACAAAAGCCAGTACGCAATCAGCCGACGGTTTATCTGAGTTTGATTGCAAGCGTTTTGAAACGTTCATCCATCATGTGCGACGGGATAATGGCTTTTATGGTGTCGAGCACGGCATTCACAATCCGCTCTCTGATAAAGTCATCTTTTATTAGGATAGAAACCGTTCGCTGTGCCGGCGGATTTACGTTCAATGTCTGAATATTTTCCTTTTGCTTCTCATTTAACGTGCTGATATGTAGTTCGGGAATGATTGTATACCCACCGTTTCTGTCCACAATTTTGATAAGCGTATCAATACTTCCGGCTTCATAGATATGATTGCCGATGTCCTTGTTTTCGCATAAATTGATGCCTCCATTGGGAATACAGTGACCTTCTTTCAGAATCCACATCTGTTCCGGAGGAAGATTGCCGTTCACAATCATTTGCCGTGCCTTGCTGCATGTTTCCGAAAAGTAAGCGACAAACTTTTCTACATACACCGGAATTTCCAGAATGTTGGCGTGAGCTTCGGGGGGTGTCGTTATCGCAATATCAAGGTTGCCGAACCTGAGATCCTGTATCAGTGACCTGTTTTCCTTTTCGTCGATAAACAGATTTACGTTGGGATAAGACTTCCGGAAATAGTAAATAAAATCGGGAACAAGATAGGGTGCAATGGTAGGAAGAATACCGATACGCAGGTTTCCGTTCATGTTGCTGCTTTCGTCGGCTACCACTTCTTTGATTTTCTGAGTTTCATTCAGTGTGATTTTTGCCTGTCGGATGATTTTTTCTCCAATGCTGGTAGGGGTGATGTTTTTCCGGTCACGGCTGAAAATTTTGACATCCAGCTCTTCTTCCAACTTTTGTATCATGGCACTCAGTGTAGGTTGAGTTACCCCACAAGCCTCGGCAGCCAGTACAAAGTGACGATACTTGTCCAGTGCCACAATATATTCCATTTGCTGTAAAGTCATAGTTCTATAGATTTTATCTATGCAAAGATAGAAAAAAGCTGTTGTAAACCTTTCTTGTGCATTGTATTTTTGCATCAGTAACAAATACCTCATGTTCATAAAACATAACAGCATTTGTTCCGTAAATGAAATATAAACTTTAAACATTGATTGAATATGAAAGCTGTAAATCTTACAAAGGCCGATTTCTTGGCAAAAGTGGCAAACTATGAAGCAAATCCTGAATGGAAGTTTCTGGGTGAACGCCCGGCAATAATTGATTTTTATGCGACTTGGTGCGGTCCGTGCAAGATGCTGGCTCCCGTGCTGGAGGAAATAGCTGAAGAATATGCCGGCCGGGTGGATGTATATAAAGTAAATGTGGATGAAGAAGAGGAGCTGGCTGCTCTTTTCAGAATCAGAACTGTGCCTACTTTACTTTTTGTTCCGATGACAGGTGCACCGCAGATGGCGCAGGGAGCATTGCCTAAGAAGACATTGGTGGAAGCCATTCAGAATGTTTTGCTGGAGGGTAAATAAATATTACATTAAAAGTGAATTTTACATGAAAAAGATATTTTTGTTATTGGTGTCCGTTTTTATGATCGGATGCATGGCTTACGGAGAGAACGGGCAGGTGGTTCATGTCACAAAATCGGAATTCATCGAGAAGGTTTACGATTATGAAAAAAATCCGGATAAGTGGGTATATAAAGGAACGAAGCCGGCAATTGTCGATTTTTATGCCGACTGGTGCGGCCCTTGCCGCAGACTGTCGCCTGTACTGGAGAAACTGGCAGAAAAATATAAAGACAAGATTGTAGTATACAAGGTTGATACGGATAAGGAACGTGAACTTGCTGCTGCTTTCGGTATAACCAGTTTGCCCACACTTGTTTTCATTCCTATGGATGGAAAGCCTCAGGCCTCGCAAGGTGCCTTGCCGGAGGAAGTTTTGGAAAAAGGGATTAATGAAGTCCTTTTGAAATAATGAAAGCGACATACCGGATACTTACCGGTGCGTAATAACTATATTGGGGATAAATTGACAGAAAGGTGATCCCTCTGCTCCCGCCTCTTCATCATGAACTCAAGGTCGGTAGCAGAGGGATCTCTTTGGTTAGTTGCCTGAAGGAGAATATGTCTGTAAAAACATCTTATCGAGCAGTTCTATGCCTGAAGCTGTCTTAAATATTGTTTGTCTAACTTTTCTAATAGCTTCGAGCGGAAGATTGTCTTCATAAATATTTACCAGAAAATCCGCTTCTACCAGAATCTGGTGGTCTATTGCCGTAATATCATGGTATGTGTGGTGATGTCCTACCAGCCAGCAGATACGTTCTGTCTGCTTTGGGGTGAAGCCTCCAGTTTCTGACAAAATATTTTTAGCAACGGCCGGACCTTCGAGTTCTTGATGTTTACCGTCGCATGTACCATATTTCTTTTCGCAGATATGGATTCCGATGTCGTGTACGATGGCAGCCGCTTCAAGAATGAACAACACCTCGGGAGCAAGTTGTTCGGACATTCCAATCAGTCGGGCAAAGTAATGTACTTTTATGAGGTGCTGTATACGTTTGGGGTCGCCTTCATCGTAACACATAGTCCGTTTTGCCAGTTCGTTCAGTCTTGTCTGCATCGTGTCTGGTTTCGTTGTATCAGTATTCATATTCTATGGTAAATATAGTTAACAATATATTTTCTCGTTAAATTGTGTACTGCTCTACTTGTATGGCTGCTGCATACTGGATATCTTCTTTCAGGAAATTGCTTAAATTCTCGTAAAACGGATAAACAGGACCATATCCAGAGCCGAACTTGACATTAGAGCCATAGAGAATAGCGTTGTAGATAAAGTTTTCCGCTTTGTCGACAGCCGTGTTCATGTCATATCCTCTTGCCAGATAAGTGGCTATAGAAGAAGCAAACGTGTCACCTGTACCATTTACGTTCTTGGTCTGTATGCGTGCCTTCTTGTACACCTTGAAGCACTTGTTGGCGGGATTGTAGTACACGTCAATCAAATAATCTCCGTCTTCGATGGATTTGACGATAACGCAGTTTCCCCATTTGCTCAGCTCGGGGATATATTCCTTCATGTTATCCTTTGTCAGGCTCTTTCCCAATAGCAAATCCGCCTCTCTCCGGTTGGGCGTAATGATGGTAGAGTGGGGGAAAAGATGATCCTTATAGGCCTGAATCGCGTCGTCCTGCAATAACTTGTCACCGGCTGACGATACCATGACAGGGTCTATCACAATAGGTATGGTTTGTTTTTCTATTACTTCTCCGATAGCTACTACCAGTTCCTTGGAATAAAGCATGCCCGTCTTGATACAATCGGCGCCTACATCCTCCAGAAACGAATACGCCTGATCGGTTACCATTTTAGGGGGAATCGTGTGTATGCTTTTTACCTTGATTGTGTCTTCATCGACGATGCATGTAATGGCACCGGCAGCGTAGCCTCCACATGCCGAAACCGATTTGATGTCGGCCTGCATGCCCGCTGTACCCAGCGGTTCACTTCCGGCAATCAGAAAAACCTTGTAAAGCTTGTTGGTTAAGTCCATTCTTTTAAATCTAATAATTATACCCGAAAGCTGTCTGGGTATGACAGGCTGTCGGACCTCGTTTAAGTTCTCTTTAGTTTGCATGCAAAGTAAAGAAATATCGGGTTTTGATAGGTACTTGGAATGTCACATTAACATAAATTTAAATAATTAAAAATGGTGGAAATGCATTTCTTTGGCATGTTTTATGACAAATAGTACGTATTATTTGTCGGAATGGAAGAAAATTTCTTTACATTTGTATGATCTTTAAAATATCATGCTATGTTAGGTGCAGTTCTTGGTGATGTTGTTGGTTCCGTATACGAGTTCCACAATACCCACGATTACGGTTTTCAGATGTTTTCTCCTTCCAGTAATTATACAGACGATACCGTCATGACCATGGCGGTAGCCGATTGGGCGATGAAGTGCAAGGCAGCAGGTGATACGGCTTACCCACATCAGTTGCTGGAAGAATGTATGGTAAAAATAGCAAACTCCTATCCTTGTCCGATGGGTGGTTACGGAGGCAAGTTCCGTCTGTGGCTCTTTCATCCTCAAAGCCTGACAGACGACATAACCGGAAAGCCGGCAGTACGTCGGTGTCCTTACAACTCTTGGGGAAACGGCTCAGCCATGCGAGTTTCATCCATAGGCTGGCTGTTCGATACGTTGGAAGAAACCGAGAGAGTAGCCGGTATCTCGGCTTCCATTACGCACAATCATCCCGAAGGAATAAAGGGTGCGCAGGCAGTAGCGGCAGCGGTCTATCTGGCACGTACCGGCAGTGGGAAAGAAGAAATCAAACAATATATTGAAAAACGGTTCGGTTACAACCTGAATGAAAGCTGGGAGCATTTGCATCAGACCTACCGTTGGGATTCGAGTTGTCAGGGCACGGTTCCGCAGGCACTGATTGCTTTTCTCGAAAGCAAGGACATGGAGAGTGCCGTTCGGCTGGCGGTTTCCATAGGAGGCGACAGCGATACACTGGCCTGCATCACGGGGGCAGTGGCTGAAGCATACTATCAGGAAATTCCCTCATCTATAGCAGACAAGGTACTTGCTCTGTTGCCTGAAGAATTTCTCAGCCTGCTGAAGCGGCTGGCTGAAGGGGCTTATGCTTCATGTTATGCGAAATATATAGCCGGACATACGCCGGTGAAAACCAGAGAGTGTACGCCCGACCGTATTTCTTCGCTGAAACCGGGTGAGATATTTGTCTTTGGTTCCAATCTGGCAGGGCATCACGGTGGAGGAGCTGCCCGGCTGGCCTACGAAAGATTTGGAGCAAAGTGGGGGACAGGCGTTGGAATGACCGGACAATGTTACGCCATACCTACCATGCAGGGAGGAGTAGAAACCATCCGTCCCTATGTAAAAGATTTTATAGCATACGCCAAAGCACATCCGGAATACAAGTTTTGGGTAACCCGAATCGGTTGTGGAATAGCGGGATTTAAGGACAGAGAAATCGCTCCGTTGTTTGCCGATGCACTCGACGTGCCGAACATCATCCTTCCCAAGACCTTTTATGATGTACTGATGAAGTAATGACGGATAATGCATGCAGAGAAACCCTCAAAAACGTCGGCACGTTTTTTTATTTTTTGTACAAAAAAAATTAGAATTTGTACAAAAACAAAACGGCTTTTCAGCATAATTATTGGTTAATCTGCTATTTTTCGTTTATCTTTCCGACGGAATAAGATTTAAAATAACAGCAATAAAATCAACTATGGGAATAATGAACGCAATTTTCGGCAATGTATCCGAAATGGATATTGCCGGTTTACAAAAAGAATTCGGAGCGCTGCTTTGCGACGGAGAGCATATTGAAAGAGCTTATAAGCTGATCAGGGATAAATGGGTATTTACCAATAAACGTCTGATTATTCAGGATATTCAGGGAGTGACAGGTAAAAAAAGAGAATATCTGTCTGTGCCATATCGTTCCATCGAACGTTTTTCGGTAGAAACAGCCGGAACATTTGATATGGATGCAGAGATGAAAATCTGGATAAGGGGAAGTGAAGAACCTTTGGAACAGAACTTTGGCAGGGATTCGAACATTATTGAGATACAACGGGTATTGGCACAATATGTGCTGTAACGTCAGTTGTGATTTCTATTAAGCCTGACAGAAAACAAGTTGCAGAGTTTAGCTTTGGGATATAAGTTGGACAGGACAACCAGATTACGCTGAAATAATCGAGGTAAAATTCCTTGATATATTATAAAAAAAACAAAATAAAAAAGTAATTTTGTATGGGATAATCGAAAAAATACACAATACATACAAATTATGGACGACTATATTGCTCATATTAATGAAAGTGTCAGCCAGTTGTTTCATTTCTTGGAATCAAGGGTATCGGCCGAAGATATGAAACGCATTCGTGCAGCATACGCTTTGGCTGCCGAAGCACATAAGAACCAGAAACGCAAGACCGGTGAACCTTATATCATCCACCCTATTGCGGTGGCTCGTATTGTGGCTGAAGAACTTGAACTGGGAACCAATCCGATAATTGCCGCTTTCTTACATGACGTAGTGGAAGATACTCCTTATACCATCGAAGATATCCGTCAACGTTTTGGAGATGACGTGGCTTTTCTTGTAGGTGTGGTAACCAAACAGAAGAAAGAGCGGTATGAGCGTTCTAAACAAGTCGACAATTTTCGGCAGATTCTGGCTTCCGTACAGTATGATGTGCGTGCGATACTGATCAAGCTGGCCGACCGGCTTCATAATATGCGGACACTGGATAGCATGAGTCCTGATAAACAGATGAAGATTGCCGGGGAAACGGATTATTTCTATGCTCCTTTGGCAAATAGACTGGGATTGTATCATGTGAAAACGGAGTTGGAAAATCTTTCATTCAATTACCGATGTCCGCGAGAATATAGACATCTTCAGTTGTTACAGCAAAAGGAAGAGGCGGCGGAACTTGTGCATATCAATGAATTTATAGCTAAAATCGAGGCGTTGTTGAAGGAGAACGGTATTCAGGCGCGTACAGAACTTCGGAACCGCATGCCTTATAGTATCTGGCGGAAAATGCAGTCGAAAGGATGCGATTTCAATCATGTAGACGGTAAACATTATATACGTATTATTTATGATGCTCCTAATCTGCATGAAGAAAAGAAAGAGAGTCTTCATATTTATGCCGTGCTTACCGATAACTTTAAGGAGCGTCCGGGAAGTGTGTCTAATTATATCAATGCCCCCAAGGAAAATGGTTATCAGAGTTTCCATGTCAAGCTGCTGAATGCACAGGGCGGATGGGAGGAAATGCATATTTCTTCGGAGAGGATGGTTCGTAATTCTCGTCTTGGCTGTACGGCAGAACGGACGGAGGATAATGTGAAGGCATGGCTGGAGAAATTTAAGTTGTTGTTGCAAGATGTAGCCAATAGTAGTGAGATTGATTATATGGACGGTGTGACTGCGTCTTTCTACAACGATGATATCATGGTTTTCACACCTCAGGGTAGGGGGATTATCCTGCCCAAAGGGGCAATTGCTCTGGATTTTGCTTTTGAAATACACAGTAAGGTAGGACTTCATGCCCTCTATGCCCGTATAAACGGTAAGTTGTCGTCTGTGAAAACGGTGCTACACCGTGGGGATTGCGTAGAAATAGGTACTTCGGAAGATGCTGTACCAGATGCGGACTGGATAAATTATGTGCTGACATACAAGGCAAAACGTAATTTGCGTAATTACTTGGTAAATCGTTCTACCATTCCGTATAAGCGGTGTACCTGTTGCCATCCATTGCCGGGTGATGAGGTTATTGGATTTAAAGATACCGACGGACATATCACATTGCATAAGCGTAATTGTCCGACAGCAATCCGGCTGGCATCAGAATACGGGGATTCTATCGTTGCCGTTAATTTCGAGGAAAATGAAAAGTTACTGTATCCGGTGCGAATCCGTATTCGTGGAGTAGACCGGTATCATTTGTTGAGCGATGTTGTGGCATGTGTGACGGAGCAGCAGAGCTTGTCTATCTCCAAATTGACCACAGTGACCATCGACCGTATTGTGGAAACTTCCATTGACTTTGCTGTACATTCGGCAGAAGAATTACAGACAGCGATAGATATGATTTCCCGTATTCAGAACGTAGATGAGGTATTCAGAGTAAATATTGAGTAATTGTACGGTCTGATTTGAAATTAATCAATAAATTCATGATGCTGTCAGAAATATTTGATGTAATTTCAAAGAGTGTGTTTATCGTAGGCTTACTGAAAAAATACTTTTACATTTCTTTTGTCCGGATATTTAAAGTCATCGGATTATATTTCTGCAAATATGAATACGGAATTTATTGTTGGTAATTTTGTACTCATATTTGCAGAAAATATTTTTATAGTGATGAAAAATGTGGCTTATTTTGATGTACAGAACGCTCTATAGACACCGTTTGTCCATCCGAAACCATCCTGGTTAGGATATTCACCTCCACCAGTAGTGCTGACATTTATGACATCATATTTCTCAAGTAATTTGCCTGTTTCAGAATATACATATTCTACCATTTGAGTCCAGCGTTTCTTTATTTCATCGGCTAACTTGTCGTATGAGTAATTTTTTAATCCTTTATACGTAATCCACTGGAGAGGAGCCCAGCCGTTTGGATAATCCCATTGTTGTCCGGTATGGTATAATGTAATAACTACACCTCCATCTTTCAAGAAACGGGTTTGTATCTCTTTGGCAACCTTTTCTGCCTGTTCTTTTTGAGCTATTCTTGCGAAGAGCGGAAAAATTCCGGCCAGTGAAAAGTTGTTGGTGAAATTGTTTTGAATTATATCATAATCCATAAAATAATTAGCTTCTTTATTCCATAGATATTTGATTATAGCATTTTTTCTGTTCTCGGATTTTTGTGTATAAAGTTTTGCTTTTTCTTTATCGCCATAGACAGCATAACATTTAGAGAGAGTGCATTCCAAATGATACATTAGGCAGTTAAGGTCTATAGGAATAATATCAGTTGTATGAATGGAATAAAGATTATCATAATCTTTGAGCCATCTGCTTGAAAAGTCCCATCCCGATTCTGCTCCGGAACGAAGATTCCTAAAAAGTTCTTTTTCGTTGAAATTAGGATTGATCTCTTTTAATTGTTTTGCTGTTTCCACGTCATTTCGATACATTTCCTCGCGTGGAGTATCGGATGAATCATAATAGCGGTTTAGTATTTCTCCATCGTGCATTCTTACGCAATGATTTTGAAATTTATTTGATGTTGATAATTGTTGGTTGCCTTTCATCCAGAAATTATATTCAGCCTGTAAGGCATTAAGATATGTAACATATATAGAATCTGATGATTTATATTCAGCGAAGGCTTCCACCATATAGGAGAAGAAAGGAGGCTGTGAACGGCTTGCGTAGTAGCTTCTGTTTCCATTGGGTATAAATCCGATATGGGTTATCATGTCGGCAAAGTTATTTATCATGTTTTCAACCAGTTCTATTTCTCCGTCGGCAAATAAACCTAACATCGTAAAGTAACTATCCCAATAATAGATTTCTCTAAATCGTCCCCCTGGAACAATATAATCATGCTGTAATGGCAATAGTGTTCCATTGAATTTCTGATTATTGGCACTACGGCGCAGAACTTTCCATAATGTTTTAATATGAGTATTGATGTCACTGCTATCGGAAAATTGGGGAGTATTATGGGTGGAAGGTATATCGAAATTCTCTAAAAGAAATTGCTTCAGACATGAGGTGCTGTTTTTATTTGAAAGTTTCTTATAGTCGGATAAAATATCACTCATTTCTCTTTTGGGAGTGCAGTCCATAAAATCTTTGGAGTCTCCAAAAAGTTTATGTTTGCCGAAGAGTGAATCGTTATTCAATACATCCGTGAAAAGAGCTCCGTAGAGTTCGCGTGGAGTTTCTATTTGATTCTCATTTTGGGTGCTTGTTGTAGAGGGCATGCAAGCTGATGCGATTAAAATTGTTATGATTATGCTTAGGCTTTTGATATACGATATTGTCATATTTTTTGTATTTAGATATAAAGAAATAGTGTTTGCTTTTCTTTTTGTTGTTGATTCAGTTTTCTTTATTTTAGGTGACGAAAGAGTAATTGTGTATTATTCCTTTTTTGCTTTTTATAGATGTATGTAGTAGGTGTTGTTTTTCATATGCATAATGTTTATATTTTTATATTAGATATTTCTGACATATAGTTATATTCAAATTTCTGTTAGTTGTATACCTTGGTTAAAGGTACAATTATTTATTAATAGTCAAGGTATCTGGGAGGCTTTTTCTTTTACTCACCTTAAATTGTCTGTGGTAGCATTATATTTTGAATAGTGTGGAAACTATGCTTTTATGGATATTGCTAAGCCGTAAAATGGTTTACCTGGCTGCAAGATAACAAGTACAATGAAGCAGATTGAAAAATAGTTCATAATGATTATTTCTTCATTACTATTATTCTTTATAGAATATTGTATGAGTTTAGAGAATTGCCTTTGTGTGGTTTGCCATTCAAAATATTGGTAATTCATACAAAGATGCCAATAAAGCAGAGTTTAATGCAAGAATGAATTATAATTAACTTATACAGATACTATGTTGTATCAAAAAGAATTATCTGCTATTTAAGTCGTATTTAAGTGTTGTTTGAATGTATACACAAAATAGGTGGATGAAATGACTTTTAGATTTATATATCCTTTTAGGATAAAAATCACATTTTACGGGCATCAGAACGAATTGTGTAAGATAGAACGGCGGCAAAAATATTGTTGTGTTTTGTTTATCAGCAAGTTAAACGAAAATGGGCTTTCATGGAAACACAAAACGAAATGTGACATTACTTTACATCGGCTTTACATCTAAACGGCCTAAACGCGGGCTTTAAATACGTTTTTGTTACATCACCCTATAAATATCACCTAAACGGGGCTGGAATAGGCTGTAAAGGCTTATTTCGGTCTTTATTTATGTCTGTTTAGGCGTTTAGAAATCTGTTTAAGTACCCATTTATACGGGAAAAACAAGCGGTGTTAGAATCTCTTTCTTAAATGTTAAAAAAGGGGTTGGGCATACTAGTTGGGCATACCCTTTTTTATTCATTCTATGCACAAAATAAAAAGTTGGGCATACCTTTTTAACTGGTTTTAAGGCGTGTATTTGGTGGGAGATTACTTTCTATGTGTGCAATTAGTGTGTTTTAGTATATATTTTGATATAGATAGTATTATATATTTTCGAATTGATTATGCGGTAAAATTAATGTAAGTTGTTGATTTATAGTGATTATTTGGATGATAATGCGTATTTTTACTGTGAAAACGTGTGTGTGCGTGTAGAAATGATGCAGAATAGCATAATCAGGATAGTGCGGAAGAGCTCCCGGGTAAGCTGCTTCAGATTCCGGTTCGAGTCCGGGTTCTGCCCCAATACTTTTTTGGAATTTGCGTTTTTATAGGTATTTGGTTTAAGGTGAACGCTCCCGGTGAAAGTCCGGGAGCTATTTTTAGGAGTATGGCAGGAAAATTGATTGTTTCTTTTGATTTTGTGGATGAAAAGGGGAATCTAATTGTAAAAGCCCCCCATTTCAACACGATGATAACTCCTGTAATACAGGAGAATGTATCTGTGAGTGATTACATAGACATGCATTTATACTTGACTGATTGTATCAGCCGTTTTGCAAGATATGAGCAATCACCTCGTCTTTTTCCGCACATCCCAGTTCCGATAGCTTTAGAGGAACGACATAATAATCAGTGTTGTATATGCGATTCGCCAAATCCTGAACATCCGGAGAACTGCAAGTAATTTTAAGGTCTTCTGCAATCCCGGTAGAAAAGTGCTCCTTAGCGTACGCTTCGATAAGAATATCACAATCGGGGTAGCTAATATGAAGGCTTTCCATTTTCTGCCAGAACTCCCTGTTCCTTTCATCTCCTTTACGACGGGATGTCTGGTCTATAAAAGCTTGATTATAGACAATCTCTTTTATGAACGTTCCCATAATTATTATTGTTTTAATCGCCTTTTAAATACCAATAAAGCGTTATTTCTTATAATAAACGAATTCGCCACCTTCTTCACCGGAATCCAGGTGCATCACATTATCACTGAATGTTCCACTCATTGTCAAGCCTTCTGCATTCAGCGAAACATTATTGCCGTCTACTGAATAAGAACCTGATGCGGAATCTTTCTTATCGAAAACGCCATCTGCATCAGCATCTTCATCCATCGTAATGGAGAATGTACTTTCTTGAAAAGTAAGAGTCCACCTTAAATACACAATTCCACCGTATTCTTCAGTCGATTCCCATGTTGTACCTGTCAGAACTGTAGCTTCTTCATCATCAGAACAGCTTGTAATAAACATTGGCAAAATCATTGCCAGAATTAATAATAGTTTTTTCATTTTACTTATGGTATTTGTTTGCGTTAAAAGAACTTCCTGATACTTCCCAGAACAGCATATACTTTAAGGATCATGCTGATAGGGATTTCCTGCTCGCAGAACTCTTCGCTTTTGTTCGAAGGGATGAGCCGGACAAAACCTTCTTTTTGGCTTAACCGTATTCTCTTTACTGTGCGGTATTCTTCTGTAACGATGCCGTATATTTCTCCGGCTGGGAGATACTGGATAGGTGTCGTTACTTCACGAAGTGCGATAATGTCACCATTGCTTATCTCTGGCTCCATGGAGTGACCGGTTAGGTTACACCACACCACTCCTTCCTGGTTGTAGGGAGGATAATTAATGTAGAAGTCAGGATTCCGCGTCTGGTCATTCACGATTACATCAAATCCTCCGATAAAATCCACATTAAAGTAGGGTGCGCCTTCGTATGTTTGGTTTACGGATGGCAGTTTTTCTTCCTTTTCAGACTCAGAACTGAGCATGTTGCCTTCGCCTGTAAGGAGCCAATTTATATTTATATCGAAACTTCTTGCGATTTTTTCCAGAAAGTCAGCTTTAGGCATTACTCCGTTTTTGTAATTCCTTACATTAGCTTCGCTAACTCCTATTAATGAGGCGAATACTGTATTTTTCCCATTGCCAAATTTTTCTACGATAGTAGAGATTCTGTCGAAAATAGTTTCGTTCATACCTATTATTTTTAGATTAAATCGAAAAAATAATTCGAATAACATTTGCTTAATTCGAAAGATATTTCGATATTCGCAGAGTCTTACGAAACCGAAAGACGCTCTAAAGGTAGAAAATAATCTTTAAAAACGCAAATTATGGATAAAGCGAACATTCAGCAGACAACAGGTCTGCAAGTATTCTACAATGAAAACGAAAATGTGAACGTAAGGACACAAGTAATCAATGATGAACCTTGGTTCGTTGCCAAAGATGTAGCAATGGCTTTAAATATTACTTGGAGTGGCCACACGTTAGACAACATTCCCGAAGAATGGCAGGGGATGGTAAATCTCACCACCCCCTGCGGAAATTATCAAGGTGGTGGTCTTCAAACCTTGAAAGTGATTAATGAAGCAGCCGTTTACAAACTAGCTTTCCGAAGCAACAAGCCGGAAGCCGACAGGTTTGTCAACTGGGTGACCGGCACAGTGCTTCCCAGCATTCGACGCACCGGAAGCTACTCGGTAAGCGGCGAGCGTCCGGAAAGCACGAAACGTCTTCCGCTTCCCAAGTTCCGTCCGTATTTCGGCCAGTGGAAAGAAAACGTGAAGCCCTACATCAGCCGTGCGGAGCTTTGCCTTACAGCCGAGAAGCAGCGTGTCACGCTGGGGCATGTGCAGAAGGTGTATGCCGGAACCTCAATGAGTTATCCGGTTGCAAAGTGCATCCAGGTTCTGGCAAAGAAAAACCGACAGGAAGGTCGCACCTATCCGGAGAAGAAACCAGCTTACGAACAACTTTGCATCACGTGGGAGGAATGAAGCTATGAAAGAGCATAAGATTGATTATAAAGAGCTGGAGAGGATATTGGACGAGATGATAGCACACGCACAAACAGCCAAATCCGAATGTCGGAAAGAACACCCGGATTTGGTTACATTATGCGACAACAGCATAGAGGAGATGTGGAATTTAGTCAGTGAGGCCGAAAGATGCATCTGTCCGCTCCACTGAACTGTCATAGATATATGCTTTCAATCCCGGATTCCAGATGTTGATACTACCGATTATAATGTCCAGTGCTTCTCTAAAAATAATGGTTTCATGAGAATGGGCTTTAAAACTGATCATGATATTTCGGGAGAGCACATCTCCTTTCCTTGCAGATTTAGCTTCCTTCACAATGGATGCATTAAAAGCTTTTGCAAGCGATTTAATCCGATTGGATTCATTAAGACAGGTATCATGCCTGTTAGACTCAACTACGACAGAGTAAAAAGACTCATAAACATATACAGTACTCATAATCAAAATAAAGTTAGTTTGTTTAGCATCGCTACAAATGTAGCAAAACCATTCCGGTTCGTGAGAATAGGGACGGACTTTTAACCGAATAATAACAACAAAAACAATAACGAAATGGCAGAAATATTAATGATGTACGGCGAACGCCGAAAGTTAGCTGAAAAGTTCAGCGTAAGTGAAGTAACAGTACGTGACGCACTGAAGTTTAGAACCCGAAGTAATGTGGCGAACATGATACGTAAGGCTGCTCTTGAAATGGGCGGTGTATTGAAAGGCGCAAGAACGCTTCGAGAGGTAATAGAGAAAGATGAAAATCAGTCAGAAAATTAGAATAAAAATGGGATATAACGGTAAATTATCAACACAAGGGATAAATATTCTGAAGAATATCTACTTATCAAATCCTCTTATAGAATTTACAGAAATTCAAAGAAAATATAATCAGGAGGCAAAGAAATATGGTTTAAATCAAATTAAATCAAGTAGTACCGTGGCTAATTATCTGGTTAGAATTGGTGTATATGAAAAGTCATCAAAAAGAAGCAAAGAGGAATTTGACGGAATCAGAAGAATAAAAGCAAGCGGTGAACTTCAGAAAGAAATATCCTCAAAACTGAAAGTTACAACTCGTTCTGTTTTTTCAGCTCTGTCATACGTTACCAACAGCCCTACGGCAAGACTTATCCGCTCGTATGCCCTGAATCACGGAGCGGAACTATACGAGCTGAAGAAACTGGAAAATCCGTATGCGGAAGTTATTAACCTTTAAAAAAAATCTGTATGAATCTTACAAAGTACTCCTTTAAGAACATTGAATCCCAGCTTGAACATGTATGCGAACTGATAGACTTAGTGAAAGGTGATAGAGGATTTCGCGAGGCTGTTCAAGACGAAGAGTTTTGTATGCTAATAAAGATGCAGGCGCAACTGTTCGAAGAAATTAAGAAAAGAGAAAAATTTCAACCAACTGCATAAGTGATGAATCATTGCCATTCCGGTTCGCGAGAATAGGGATGGCCCCTAACTCAAAACCATAGAATCATGAAACGAATCAATACTACTACACGTAACCTGCTGCTGATACTTGCAGCCGCCATCCTGAATTGCCTGCTGGACGGCACAATGAACCTGATAGTTACAATCTGCCTCTGCCTGGCACTTATCCCAGCGGCAAGGCGCATGGACAGAGAATCACGTAACCAGTAACGCACACACGGCTTGCAGAACTTCACCGAGCGGCTGCCGTCCGGGTTCAAGCCCCGGAGCCGGACTATAATCTTAACGAATTAATCATGGAAATGTACGGAAACACATTATGCGTCAGCTTTACGGAGCTTATACGTGGGGGGATTATCAGTAAGCCCACTTACGACAAGTATGTTCGTGAAGGTAAACTGAACATATTGCAGCGTGGAGGAAACGGACGCGAAGCTTTGATCGCTTACCGCTCCATGCCGGAACGGCTCCGTGCAGCATACGATGACACATTCAAAAACGCATACGAGGAAATGAAACAGCGTGAGCAGGAAAAGTACATCAACACACAGATTCGGTTCGATGCCGATGCGGTACGATTCTTCAAGGAGTTTGAGCCGAGCATCGAGTTATCCAGACAGATGGAATACATCCTAAACGCTCAGGTGATGAACGAAATGGTGCGTACGGAAAAGGCACGCAGTGTGGAACATGCCAAAGGTGGTTTTGCCCGCCGTGCGGAAACATGGAACAGTGTGCTGATTTGCTGTGAGCGTCTTCGCGAAATAACGAATCACACCCTGCCCAAAAATCCGGCACGTCTGCGCGAAAAATTCAATGCCTACAAGCGTGAGGGATACGGGGTGCTGGTGAGCGGTAACCTGGGCAACAGTGCCGCACGCCGCATCGGAAAGGCTGAAGGTGCTCTTTTGCTGAAGCTCCGCCGGAGCAAGTTCCCTGTCTACACAGATATGCAGCTCTTTGAGGAATACAACCGTCAGGCGGTGCTTCGCGGGCTGAAGACCATCAAGAGTCCTACCACGATGCACAGTTACTTGAATGATCCGGCGGTGATGGTGTGGTGGTATGCCGCGGTAAATGGCGAAAGGGAATTTAAGAACAAGTATATGCCAACCTTCGACACGGTAATGCCGTCCATGCCGAACTCGCTGTGGTACTCAGACGGAACGAAGATAAACCTTTACTACCGTGCTTATGATGAACGGCAGAAACGATGGGTGGCACGCACCACGGATGTGTACGAAGTGATGGATGCCTGCACGGAACTGTTCCTCGGCTACTTTATCGGTGACGGCGAAAACTTCTACAACCAGTACATGGCATACCGTATGGCACTCCAGACATGGAAGGTAAAGCCTTACGAGATAGTGACCGATAACCAGGGAGGACACAAGAAGCTGGCTTCGCAGGGATTCTTCAAGAAACTCTGTCATCTTCACAAAACCACGATGCCGCACAACGGCCAGTCAAAATCCATCGAGTCCGCTTTCGGACGGTTCCAGCAGCAGGTACTTCACAAACTATACAATTTCACCGGTCAGAACATTACGGCAAAGAAGCTTTCCAGCCGTGCCAATGTTGACATGGTAATGGCTAACATTGATAAACTGCCCACGCTGGAGGAACTGAAACAGCAGTATGCCGACTGTCGCGAAGAATGGAACTCGATGCAGCATCCTACCAGCCCAACCGGAATGACCCGTTTGGAAATGTACACCGCCATTGAGAATCCGAAAGCCCAACCGCTGGATGATTACGAAGCACACGAAATCTTCATGTTGTTCTCTCAGGCTCCGGTGCTATACACCAAGGAGGGTTTCAACTTCCGCATGAACAAGCAGGAATACAGCTACATGGTGTATGGAGACGACGGGCTGGTGGATATGAACTTCCACCTTCAGAACGTGGGCCGTCAGTTCCTCTACCGATATGATCCGGAAGACATGACCCGCATCGAACTTTGGGCGGTGACTGACACGGGAGCCAAGTATGCAGCCATCGCCACACCGAAAGTCACCATTCACCGTGCCACTCAGGAACGAACCGACGAGGAAAACGCTTATCTGTTTGCGCAGCTGGATGCCAACCGCCGCACACGTGCAGCCATGCACATCGCACAAGAGGATCTGTTTATGGAAGAAGCCATGGGCGAGGCATACACCCAGCTCCGCATTCCGCGTCCGGTTGCGGTGAGCGAAAAGCAGCTTGACGGATACCGTGAGGAAATGAAGAAAGGCACACTGGAAGCTCCGGTACAGATGCCCGACACGGACATTCCGGAAGAGCCTGTACTGGCAGACGAACCGCTGACTTTCGCATCAGCCGGTGACTGGACAAAAAAAGTTTCGAACAGCACGTTCGATGAGCTGAACAGCTTGGGAAAATTCTAACTATTTGATTGAACAATGTTTAAATACCTATTAAAACAATGAAACTGACTACAGAAATGAAAGAACAGGTACGTAGCGCACTGATTGCTTATTGTGAAAATTACCCGACACGCAATCGCGCGGCAGAGAGTCTGCAAAATGTCAGCTCTGCCACCGTCAGCCAGTTATGCAACGGAAAATATGACTTGATCAGTGATGACATGTTTACACGTATCGCGGTTCAGATTGGATTTGCGTTTGATTCCTGGACGCTGCACGAGGGAAAGACTTTCAAGGAAATTACTTATGCGCTGACCGACGCACAGGCATACAAGAACGTGACATGGGTTGTGGGCGATGCCGGATGCGGAAAGACTACCGCAGCCATCGAGTACCGCCGTACGCACCGCAATGTGTTCTACATCCTCTGTTCGGAAGATATGCGCCGGAGCGACTTTGTGCGTGAGATAGCCAAGCAGGTAGGTGCACCTACCGACACGACCAACCTTCGTGACATGCTGGAGAACGCTATCAGCATGATTTCTTTCCTTGGGAACCCGCTGCTAGTGTTCGATGAAGGCGACAAGCTTACTGACAGCGTGTTCAACTATTTCATCAGCATTTACAACCGCCTGGAAGGTCACTCAGGTATCGTGTTTCTCAGTACGGATTACATCAAGCGCCGTATGGAAGCCGGTCTTCGCTACAACAAGAAAGGTTACAAGGAAATAAACAGCCGAATCGGACGCCGTTTCTTCGATGTATCTCCCACAGAACAGAATGACATATACGCCATCTGTCAGGCTAACAACTTGACCGACCGTGCCGATATAGAAGAGGTGCTGAAGGATGCCAAGCGAAGCGATAACGACCTTCGCCGCGTGAAACGATGCATTCACCGACAGAAGAGAATGATTGAAGCCCGCCTGAAGAAAGGAGGCAACAATGAATAGAGAGGAAACTACACCGCCCCCACGCAAGAAGTTTACTTTCGACCGCAACGCAAAAGGTGTCCGTGAGCTTCTGTCCATGAAATTCGATGTAATGCAGTTTGATGGTCCCTGGTATAATGCATTCGGTACTCCTGAACGACGGGGAGTATGGATCATCTGGGGAAACTCCGGAAGCGGAAAGACCAGTTTTGCCCTCCAGCTCTGCAAGTATTTGTGCCGTTTTGGCCGTGTGGCTTACGACAGCATGGAGGAAGGTGCTTGTCGCACTATGCAGGATGCCATCAGGCGTACAGGAATGATGGAAGTCAACAAGAAGTTCCTGCTTATCGATAACGAGGATATGGATGAACTCAGCATCCGACTTTGCCGACAGAAAAGCCCCGATATCGTGGTAATCGACTCTTTCCAGTACACCCGAATGACTTACCGACAGTACATCGAGTTCAAGGAAAGACACAAGCGAAAGCTGCTCATTTTTATCAGCCATGCAGAAGGACAACTTCCCAACGGACGCGCTGCGAAAGGAGTCATGTATGATGCTTCACTGAAGATCTACGTGGAAGGTTTCAGAGCCTTTTCAAAGGGCCGGTTTATCGGCCCAGTCGGTTACTATGACATCGTGCCGGAGAAAGCCCGGCAATATCACGGAGAAGAATAATCTAACACATACAATCATGAAAGTAACAATGAAAGAACGCCTTATAACCCCGCAGCAGATCAAGGCACTGCAAGCCCAGTTTCACAAGATGGGGTTCAGTGAAGAAGACCGTCACGGGTTTATCAGCCAGTTTACTTCTGGCCGCACCGACAGCACTGCAGGGCTAACCAAAGAAGAAGCCGCACTGCTTCTTAGCCGCTTCAACAAGGAGTCAGCCGACCGCGTTCGCAAGGAGGCGCGTGCCCTAGTGAAACAGATATTCTCCCTTTCGTTTCGTATTTCCTGCCTGAACCGTAACTATACGAACGAAACACCGGAGGATTTTGAAATGAACAAAGCGAAGATAAACCAGTTCTGCCGCACACGCAGCAAATTCCGCAAGAACCTGACGGAAATGTCGCTGGCAGAACTAAAAGAAGTGAAACGACAGTTTGAGGCAATGGCAAGAAAGGAGGAGAAATGAGAAAACAATCAGAAATAAATCGGGCAATAGAGCACTTGAAGGCTTATACAGACGCAGCGAGCCGAATACAGGTGGAAGTCCTGGAAATGAAGCGCAGCGAGACATGGGTATTCAATCAGTATGTGCGCAACGTTCCGGAAGACGAACGGAACGAAACTCTGTTTTATGCCGCACGGGATGCAGCCCAGTTCCTCGCAGGAAAGATCGGTCTCAGTTCTATCTGTCCGGATCTGGAAGATGAACCGGAAGAGGAGCAGGATGAAAATATTACGCTATCACGCAAGGAATACAATAATTTATTGAAACGTCTGGAGCGTGTAGAGAGAAAGCTTGGACTTAAATCACAGATTAATCGTATAAGCCGCAAACTGGTTTCGGAAGCCGATCCGGAGGACCTGATGTCGCAGGCTGATGCGTGCAGATACATCGGCTGCGGAAAGACTACCATAAAGCGATGGGCAGACAGAGGATTTCTGACTGGCTATAAGGACGGACAGCGGATATTCTATTCAAAAAAGGAAATTGATAAAAGTAAAGTTGTAAAAGAGCACCGCATAACGGTAGCAGAAAGGCAGGAGGAAAATGGAACAGACAATCGAACAAATCCAGAATGACATTATGAACCGCATGCAGCAGTTTGACTTCGCCGATCAGGTACTCATTCTGCGGGAATTGGAAAACTTCTGCGGACAGCAGGCGGACGAAGCCCTGAAGATGGAATATGATATGCAGCAATGGAGGACATGAGGGATGAATAATAGAAAGAAATATATCGTATGGAGGATCATAGTTTCCTTACCCGGCAGGCCGGTCAAGATTCTCCGTACTTGCTGGAGGACAGATAATCTCAATGACGTAAGACGGTTGGCAAAAGCCCTTAATCCAGATGCAAAAATACGCTTATGCTATACAGAATTTAAATAACAATTAAAACTTAATTAAGATGGCAAAAAGAACAAAGAAAACAGTAATCAGCGGAGTAAGCCGCGAACAGTACGAACAGGCATTTGCCGAATTCGCCATGGCCGACGCAAAGGCCCAGTCACTCACAGCAAAGATGGACCAGGAAATGACGAAGATTCGTGAGAAGTACGCCGACCAGCTGGCCGAGCTGAATGAAACGAAAGACCGTACCTTTGAGGTGATGCAGACCTACGCCACCGAAAACAAGGATACGCTGTTCAGCAAAAAGAAAAGTCTGGAATCGGCACATGGCATTATCGGATTCCGAACAGGTAATCCGAGACTGAAGAACCGGAAAGGCTTCACCTGGGCAGCCGTAACAAACTTATGTAAAGAGTTCCTTCCGCAATACATTCGCACTACGGAGGAACTGGCAAAGGATAAGCTGCTGGCAGATCGTGACGTTCCGGAAGTTGCTGAACAGTTTGCGAACATCGGCGTAGAGGTAGTGCAGGACGAATCTTTCTATGTGGAACCAAAAAAGGAAAGCGATGCGGTCCAAACGGTCTAAGTACAGTTATCTCCGTCGCGGTAATCTTTGGATTGTGTATCGTAATGAATACACGGATTCTACGTGTATAGGCACTCCCATTGCGGAATGCCGTTCCAAAGAGGCAGCACGGGATAAGGTTTATCAACTTAATGGATGGAAGAAAAAGAATTATGGCTGAACTTACTTTTAAGACAAACATCCGGCGCGACAAATGGCCGCGCTGGATGAAAAAGCTGCACGAGTACATGACCCGTGTAACTCAGGACAGAGAGCTGGAACCAACCCGTGATGAATACCTTCGCCTGAAAATGATTATGGAAGGGTGTATAGAGAATCTGAAAGATGAGGAACACGCACGCCGGGCTTCTGTCCGTGTATTGCTCGGAGAAGACGATAACCGGTTATCTCTCATAATAATGCGAAGCAATCTGGTAATAACATCTTATTACATCGAATAATGAATAAACGTACACAAATCATTCTTTTCACAGCCTTTTCTGTCATTATAGGGCCGCTGGTTATCCTTGGATTCATTCTGAATTTTACAGGAAGAATATTCGGAATACTTGGCTGGCTCTGCTGGATGGAACCACGAATGGCACGGAAAGGATGGGATGAACTAATCAAAAAAATAAAAGACTCATGGAGCACGAATTAGGAGAAACGTTCACCTGGAACGGACATGCGCTCGAAGTAGTCGAGGTGAAAGCCCCGGAAGACCCTTGCAACGGATGCTGGTTTTTTGAGCACGCCATAAGCTGCTACGGGAAAGGACTTGAATGTATGGACGATTCGAGAAGAGATCACACTAACGTAATATTTAAACAATCAACAAAAATAGAAGAATTATGATGCACAATTGGTTTACATGCAAAATCCGTTATGAGAAAACAATGGAAAACGGAATGCAGAAAAAAGTAACAGAACCCTATCTGGTAGACGCTCTCAGCTTCACAGAAGCCGAAAGCCGTATTATCGAAGAAATGACACCGTTTATCAGCGGCGAGTTCGAAGTGGCTGGAGTTGCTAAAGCAAACTACAACGAACTGTTCCCAAGCGAAGAGGAGTCTGCCTGTATCTGGTATAAGTGCAAACTTTGGTTTATCACACTCGACGAAAAGAGCGGAGCAGAAAAGCGTACCGCCTTCAAGGTACTGGTACAGGCTTCCGACCTTCGCGATGCCATCAAGAAGCTGGATGAAGGTATGAAAGGCACTTTGGCCGACTACGTGATAGCCTCCGTACAGGAAACCGCCATTATGGACGTGTATCCTTACGAAGCGGAACCCGATGTGAAACCCGAATTTGAAAATGCAGACAGAAGATGAAAACAGAAAAAAACTATATCCATCGCCGCGTATGCCTCTGCCGCCAGTGCGGAGGAACCGGCACAGTGACCGTGTATGCAGAAAAAGATTTGCAGCATCAGTACCCCGAACAGAAAGTGTGTCCGCAATGCCAGGGCAGCGGACGTATCTGGCTCAGCGGAACAGTAATCAAACAGATTGAACCCTATGCAGAACCAGAACCTTGATCTGTTCAAGCCTCGCAGGGTGGCTGCAAAGATTCATTACAGCATAATCAGTCAGTTCATGTTCGTTTGGATCAAGCACAGCCGCCCATGCGACTTGAAGGTGCAGCGTTCGAAGCAGAGCCCCGAATACCTGGGCATCTGCTTCGATGTGGAAAACAATGACACTATCGACATGATGTGTGAGCTGGAGCGTGATTTGAAGATTGAAATTATAGACCTTTAATAACCACTATCCCGGTGTGGCCTGATAAGCCAATCCGGGAACAAAATTCGGGATATTCCGAAAAAAATCGGGCAAGCGTGCTTGGATAATAAAAAAGAATTTGCATATTTGCGGTGCTCAAAGTTTATAACATATCTACATAGGACAGCGAGTTCTGTCCGATAGTACCGCATCGGGCATTTTTTATGCCTGTATGCAAACCGTCTATAATACGGCGGCATCTGTACCCGTGCATACGTTGTAATAACGTGTGCGAGTCCTATGTAGATAGACTTTGAGCGACGGGTTAAGCGGATGCCGTTCTTTTTTTATCCGCACAAATGCTCATTAAATTATCTACATTATGGTAAAACAAAACGAAAACCAGACTACGGGGCTGGTAGAAGTGTTCAGCTTCAATCAAAGTAGTACACCTATCCGTGTACAGATAATCAACGATGAACCTTGGTTTGTGGCAAAAGACGTTTGCGATGTGTTAGAACTGACTAATCACAGAATGGCAATTAAGTCTTTAGACGAAGATGAGGTAAATAGTACTTACCTAACCGATGCATTAAACAGACAACGAATAACTAATATTGTCAATGAATCCGGTTTATACACATTAATATTCCAATCACGCAAGCCAGAAGCAAAAGCATTCCGTAAATGGGTTACATCCGAAGTACTTCCGTCCATCCGCAAGAAAGGATATTACGGTATGTACAAACCGAAAACAGATTTCATCGACGCGCGAGATATTCCCTACGAAACACGTATGTTCAATAACAGCCCAGTACGTTGCGTAACCATAGATAATGAAACGTGGTACAGCATGAACGACCTGCATGCGGCAATGGGAAGCCGTACCGAAAGTACACAAGCTGCCAAGAAGCTTAACGCTAAGCAAACATTAGCAAAGAAAATTCTTCTTTTGGGGGCAAACAATCCCGGATGGTTTGTAATGACACGCGGAGCAATGCTTCTGCTTAGTGCCAGCCGTAAAATGAACAACGTAAAACAACTGGAGTTAGAATTCAAGGAGGACTGACCTATGGCAACGAAATTCAATTATGAACAATGGGAACAGTATCTGAAGATAGCAGATTTTGAAGAAACAGTAGATTCGCTGGATAATATACTGTTTACCGCAGTCATGAGATTACTTGACACTGATTATGGAAGTCCTGCACAGCAAGACCAAACCGATGTGTCGAACGTGCGTTTCCTTCTGGAAAACCTTCGCAAGTGCATCAGCCGATAATATACAGCAATCCCCGACACCGAAAACCGATGCCGGGGATTGCTGTATATTATTCGCCCGGTTCTCCAAGGAAATGACATATCGCTTCGTGCTGCAAGGGAGTCAGGCTTCGCTGCCCCTTATGGAAATGTAGTTCGGAAAGCCGTTGCTGTAAGTCTTCGTTCAACACTATCCAGCGGCGAAGCTGCGCTACGGCACTCCGGGCACTGGATTTAGGAAAATATTGCTGAGCCAGGTCTGTAAGGTATATCGCTTTCATAATAGGTAAAGATACAAATAATTTTTTTTACTGCAAAAATTACCCCGCGGTAAACGTCCTGTTTCCGCGGGGTAATGAATCATTTTTCCGGCGGTAAATTATTCGCCTTCCAGCTTCTTGTACGATTTCACCTTCTTAAACTGAAGGTTCTCCAGCGCCAGCGTGCTTTGCAAGCCCAGTCCCGGTCGGAACTGAAGGTGTACCTGACGGATGTAGCTTTCGTTGAATTCGTCTGGGACATCTGCTCCGTTACTGCGTATCTGCGCCTGAAAAGTACCCAGATTCTCCAGTTTCACAATTTCCCCTTTGGCGATATGACGGTTAATCTGCTTGATCAGCGCACGGATCACGTTCAGCACGTCACCGTCCGTCAGAGTAGTACTATAGGCGATATCGTCAGCAAGTTCGTTGATGTCAACAGTTCCGCTTGCTTGTGCCTTGGCGTAGAATTTAGCTTCGCCTTCCAAATCTCCAGGTTTCTTGTATGCCGCAATAGAATAATTGATTGCCATGTGTCTGTCTTTTTTAAATGTTTGTAAAAATGTGGTTAACTTGTCATGACAGTACAAATCTACGGCAGTACAAGGCCATACTGTCGTAATAGCAGTTATTATGTGCGTGAATGGGATAATGTCCGCTTTTTTTTGTACTTTTGCGATAAAGTCAGCAGGATGATATGGTAAAGAACAGCCGTCAGAAAATAGTGGGAATGAGCTATGCTTTCCGCGTGCAGGAAATAGTACGCATTTATGATGAGCATGCACGGAGCGGGCTTTCGAACCGGGAAATCCTTCGTCGTTACATCTGGCCGAAGTACCGCATCTGCGAAAAAACTTTCTATAACATCATCAATGCCAGCGCCGATCCGCGCGTGACGGAACGCATCGCCCAGGCAGAACGGCAGCTGACGCTTTTCTAATAGGTCTGTGTGACCTGACAGGTGAAATCGCTGATGTCTTCCACCAGCTCCTCGTGGTTATGGTTGGTGCTGCTGCCCGTGCGTCGGGTCATGCAGACAGATTCATTCCGGGCAGACAGAAAGAAGTTGAACAGGTGCGCATCAATCTTGTCCAGCAAATCGAAGCGCTCCAGCGATTCCTCCTGAAACATACTCCCGTTCCTTGCGCTCCCTTTCCATTTCGTAACCACATGCAGCCGGAACGGAACGTCTGCCTGCTGGGTGGTTCCTCCCAGCGTGCGCCACTGTACGGGCCGGAATTCGATAAACACCGCCGGGGTGTCGAACGGGTCTTCCTGCTCGATGAATTCCACCTGCTCGTTCCACAGGTCTATGTGTCGGATAAGCGGCTGTCCGCCGTCGTCTTTCAGTTCTTTCAGAGCTTCGGTCAGGCCGAGATAAAGCATTCTTCTCATAGTGTGTCAAAGTTTTTAGCGTTATTGTAAAAGATTTCTTTCAGCAGTTTTTCCAGGTCGGGATGGTTGCCGATGAACTGCCGTCGGGGTATGGTGATTTTGCTGCCTGCCTTTTTCATGGCCATGGCGCGGTAGAACTCCGCTTCGGCGGTAAGGGCACGGTTTCGTTTGTTATTGCGCGGTGCGCCGTTTTTCTTTCGTTGCAGGTTGTTGCTGAATCCGTCGGCAGCCTTTCCACCGGTCACGGTCTGATAGCGGTACCAGAAATAAGCCTTCATCTTCCGTGTTACGGTGATGGTGCCTCCTTCGTTGTGTATCCGGGCATACGGTTCGGTGGTTTCAATCACCACGCTGTCGCGGCTGGTGATGCGTCCCGTGATGCTACGTCGCAGGTTCCCGGTACGGACGAGCAGCCCCCGGCTCTTGTCGTCGTTAAACTTGCGGCGTGCCCACTTCTGGTTGAAGAAGGCTTCGCGCTCAAAGTTCCGGTCGAACTCTTCCAATGCTTCCGTCCGTATATCCTTCAGCGTCTCCCTTACCAGTAGGTTGATGCGTCGCTGGAGGTCGTTTGTTATTTTTTTGCTTTCATTCATTTGGTAGTTTCAAAATTTGTTGTACTTTTGCCGGTGACCTCACATACCATTCTTGGGCAAATAAATCTATAAGACTTTATTTTGAACAGGATATTTTAGAATAGCCCTCTATGGTGGCCGTGCGGAAACAACCGGCTGCATCCGCCCTGCGTATGTGGAGGTCACACCTACGGGGGGCTTTTCTTTTATATCACAATTCTTATCAATATGACCTCTAATAAGAATTTGATTGAAATCCTCAACATTGAGGGAAACGAAGTGGCGGTGTCCCGCCAAGGTATCAACAACTGCATGGTAAACCTCACCCAGATGGCTAAGCCGTATGGAGCGAACAAAGCTCCGGACAGATGGCTTCGTACAACAGAGGCAAAGGAGTTTTTGGCAGCTCTTGAAGAAGAGAACCTCGTTCGCCATATATGGCGAACGGAAGATGACAGCTTCATCATAAAGAAACAAGGAGGACACGCAAATGAGCAAGGTACTTGGTGTACTGATTATCATGTGGCAATAAGATTTGCCATGTGGCTTAATCCACATTTCGGGATAGCTGTTATAGATGGGTTCATCAAGTTCCTCACCGGACGCAATGTTGGCACGCTGGTCAACACCCGTATTCTTCCTGCCCCGAAACACCGTGAGGGGTTCCGCAAGCTGGAGGCTATCCTGCGCAGATACACTTCGCTGGCAAACCTGAAAGAGATTGCAAAACGGCACAACGTTACGCTCCATCACGTGAAGGACGTGCTGAACGGAAACAGTGTGAGCAACTCCGTACTCCAGTCCATCATCGACACGGCCAAGGAAAACAAGAACAAGGGCATCACCTTCCCCGACTGGCGCATCCGCAAGAAAGGCATCGACTACAGTCAGACGGTATTCGACTTCGAGCCGCAGGACATTGTGGAACTTAACGGAAAGGAGGACTAAGCCATGAAAACGAAATACGACATGACCCCACTTGAAAGCGTTGTACAGGACAATACTCCGAAGGAACTTGCCACAGCCTTGCAGGCCATCCTGCTCGATTCCTGTGTGTATTACACCGACGTTACGAACCGCGGCTGTCCCGACAGTACTGATGCCGACAACATTCTTATGGTACGCGCACTGCTTGAGGCATTGCAGGAAACACATCAGGTATAATGGAATAATTGTCATTACGGTTTGATATTTAAATAATTAATCGTATATTTGCATTGGTGCTAAGCCGAAAGGCCGTGCGCCCCGACTCAGGCAGGTTTCTTTATTTGAAATCTGCCTGTTTTATTTCCCAATTATTTTTCAATATATCCTCACGATTATATGTTACATCTTTACCATTACGGATAATTGTTAATGATTGTACGTTATCAGCTCTTCTAATCCTACTTGTAATCGCATCACGTAAATTACCCAACGGTATATCAGTATCCAGCCATAGCACAATGTTGTCAGCTTGTTTCCGTCCGTCACGTATCAGGCGGTCGATGGCATTCACGGACGGGGTGGAAGCCATCTTGTATTCCTGCTCCATGTCCAAGGTGCGGTTGTAGCTGTCTGCGCTCTTTCTGCCTTGCGGATTGTCCAGCAAGTCTATTTCGTAGCCGTGCTTTTCGGCAAGGTAGGTTCCGATACGGATGTTCTCTTCACGCTCATGCTTTCCGTGTCCGTCATGAATGCGGAGTTTTCCGGCTTTGGTGGGAACAACCGTATAGTGGCTGATGCTTTCCTGAAGCAACCTGCACGCCCGGCATACCTCATTGTCCGGAATGTCGGCTGCCAGCTTCATCTTGTCTGGACGTACTTCGCACTGGTTGCATTTGCGCAAGGTGTAGCCGTTGTATGCCGGGAAGGTGGTCATCCGCTTGCCGGGGTTGAACATGAACATTTCCTGATACTTTCCGGCGGTGGCCTGACTGCCCAGGTTCATGGCTTCCTGCTCGTTGCTCACGGGGTATTTGTCCTTGCGTACCTGCACCACGGTGCATCGGCATCCCCATCCGTTGGGCGGGAAATATTTGTCCCAGAACGGGCTGGTTATCGGAAGGGTGATGTTATGCAGCATCCGGTGAGTACGACGTACCCGCTTGTCGCCCACGGTGCGGTACTGGAGGTTATATCGGTCGCCGTCCTGCTCGAATTTCTTCCACCGCGCAGCCATCAGGGCGGACGTTTGGGCGAAGTTGTATTCCGTACGCAGGTACTGCACGTTGTAGGTGTCATGTACCTTTTGAACCTCATTTAAGAACTGATTAAACGGCTTGCGGTTTCCTTCATCATCCAGCAGGGAGGGGAAAGCCTCGTTCAGTTCGTGGAAGGTCTTGATGCCGCTGAACACGTAGTTCGATTCCTTCAGACGTTGCACCGATATGTCGTCCAGCGGGACTTCCTTCAGAGCGGTGTCTACCGCTTCGTCCAGTACATCGGAATGGGTACGGATGAAACGCTGCACCTCTTCGGCAGTCAGGCTTTCGGGCGATACTTCTGCCTGCTGATAAAGCCATCCCATGAGCAGCATCCATCCGGCTTCTACGGTGGGAAACTCCATTTCGTCTTCCGTTTCTTCCTCAGTCGCCAGTTTCAGGATGTCGGCGTACCGCTGATGCAGCCCCTTATAATCCTCGGGGCTTAGTCGAAAAAAGGGTGTTCCCCTTCCGGCAATACCAGCTTCTGCTCTTCCTTTCCGGACTTCTGTTGTGCCGTTTTCTTCACTTCCGGAACCGCTACGGAGGATGTGTCCTTCTTCCGTTTCAACGGGATGTTGTATTTGTCTACAAAGTATTTTGGCTCCACTTCGTAATGCTCCAGCAGCAGACGCTCGTAGGCCACCTGCTGTTCGGGGGTATAGTCTACCGACTCATCCCACGCGAAGCGGAAACCTTTCAGCGGGAATCCGTGACGGATCATGCGAGGGATGAGCTGCCAGTTCACCAGGTCACGGATGAGGTCGGCATCCTTCTGAATCAGGTTTTCCAGCATCTTGCGGTGCACCTCGCTCTGCGAAAGGCTGGCCCCGTCTTCCATGGTCATCGTGACGGTAAGGATTCCTTTCGATATTTCCGAGTTACAGCGATCGATGCGTTTGTCGTACACATTGAACGCATCGGCACGGGTGCTTTCCTTCAGGTCGACGGTAGTTCCTTCGGGGAACAAGCCGTAAGCGGCTGCTCCCATGTCACGCAACATCCGTTCAATACGGTCGTATTCCTTCGGGTCGCGGCTGGTGGTAGTCGCCACTCGCAGCGGCATACCGAATATTTCTCCGAACATATCCCAGAACGAACACATGTTCTTTTTAGGAATAGTCTGCTGGGCGCATTTCAGATACAGACCCAGATTATGCGTGCCTCCGGCTTCGATGCACCAGTCTTTCATCTCGCTGTTCCGGTAGTCGTAGCCCACCTGCCAGGTGTCGTTTTCGTGGGTGATGATGACACCGTATTCGGGAATGACGTGGGTACGCGGAATCAGGCTTACCCGGTTGTAGGCCATCCGTCCGTCCACTTCCACCACGTCGCCCAGTTCAATAAGTGAATGACCGTAGTAATTGCTTTCCAGTGCCATTCGCATGAATTCCTTAAACCAGGGAGCTTCCAGCAGTTCCGTCAGTTCCGGATTCTCCACACCCTTCGCGTCGCAGAGCTTGAAACTCTTGTTCAGTACGAATCCCATGCGCTGTTGCACGCATCCGGTCAGGTGCAGGTCGGCATCCACATCGGTATAAAGATTCAGCAGACGGGTACGGTTTGGGTTGTCTACGTTGATAGCCATCTGCCATGCACGCCGCCAGTCGGCCAGGTCACGCCGTGTCAATGCTTCCGTGAGCAGCTGGAGCTTGACGCTCATTTCCTTGATGCGCCGTCTTTCGGCGGCATTCATCCGGTTGAGATATTCTATTTTCGGTTTCTTTGTCATAATCGTTACCAGATATAGTTGTTACGTTTGTCGGAGCCGTAGCGTATACCGGCGCCGGTTTGTTCTCCTTCTTCGCCCGTGGGTTGCAGTTCGGGAAGGTTCATGACCGCCTTTCCAGCCTGTACCTTCTCCAGATATGCGACAGCGTTTTCAAACTGTTCCTTCCGGATTTCATATCCCATCTTCTGCGGCAGACTGAGCACCATGAAATAGAGTGCCAGGTCGGCCACCAGTCCCACGAGGTCGAGGTTCCTTGCTTCGCCTTCGGCGGTGAAGGCCGTCTGCATGTCATAGCGTCCGTCCAGATAGCTTGCAATCCGGTCCATGGCACGGCGTTCGGCCAGCAGACGATTGTCGTCCGTAGCCTGCTGGATAATTCTCAGCGCGTCGGTGCTGACCTGTATGTAGTCTTGTTCGGTGATAAACATAATTACCATGAGTTTTTAGGAGGTCGCCGCACGCCCAGTCGGGGTGTGAACGAAGCCTCACGGGTTTGTTTCTGTAATTTATAAATTGCTCCCTCACTGGCATCGGGGAAGTCATCGTGTGCACGGCTTCCCTGTTCGAAAGCCAGTGTTTGGTCGATTCCGGCCCGCATGTCGGGGTCTTCTTTCAGCTTCTCGTTATAAAAGAAGTAGCCACGTTCCCATAGTGGGCTAATAGCCTCCACACGGGCGAACTTGTCGGGCTTCTTCCGTTTGTCCGGCATGATGGGAAGCTGGTAGCCCCGTGCGTCGCCTTCACGCTGGAACTCGTCGAGGATGGTGTCCTGCATGAAGTTGGCTTCCATGTAGATACTGACCGCCGCATCCTCAGGCAGTGACTCGTAGACATCGTAGAGCCAGCGCACCATTTCGCCCACGCTGCACTGGCGGCAGAAGGCACGCAGCAGATGCAGTTCCCGGTGGGAGGCGGTTTTCAATCCACGCCTGGGACGACCTATCATGGCGGCAGCCTTGTAGTCGTTCTTTCCGGATGATTTCCACGAAGGGTCGATGTAGAGCACTATCTGCTCGTAGTATTTCAGTTTCAGCATCGGTCGCCAGCGTATCCACCGTTCCTGAAACACGGCTCCCTCGGTGATGGGATTATTCATGTATTCCTTCTGAAACGAGCGGTAGCCCATGAACTGTTCGCGGTCGCGCAGTTTCTCGATGGTGTAGAACTCCGGCCAGGCAGGATTCCCGTTGCGATCGATGGCGTTCACCTCAATGGTCTTTACGGTCGGCGTGTCAATGATTTTCTGCAATACGGAGTTTTTGGAAATCAGGTTACCCACCATGATGAAACGCCCGTCCTTGCCTCCGAAGCAGCCGAACAGGGCTTCCTTTATCCAGTTGGTCATTTCCCGTACACGGGCTTCGCTCCGGCACATCTCATCGTCGTCGAGGTCGTCCACCACGATGTAGTCCGGACGCATCTCCCGGAAACGCAGACCACGGGGCGACTGGCCACGGCCTCGGGAGAAAAAGGCGCACTGGTCTTTGGTGACAAATTCGCCTTCCTGCCACATGCCGCTGTTGTACTGTTCGCCAAAGTCCCGGATGATGTACTGGTTGTATTGCAGTTCTGCCTGAAGGTCGCCCAGCAGACCATCGGCGCTGTCTTCACTCTTGCCGACCAGCACCATAACGTGCAGCTCGCTACGGAACTTCAGCCAAAGCGGGATGCCGATGTCCAGGTGTACTGACTTGGCATGACCGCGCGGCCACTTACAGACCAGACGCAGTTCCGGATGTGCGGCGATGTAGCGTGCCGCCTCGTTGTGGAACCGGGCATTCGGGCACTGGCAGTAGTGCGAAAGGTAGCGCTGGCAGAAACAGTCGTAATCCTTCAGGGCACGGGCGATGTTCCGCTTGCGTTCTGCTTCGGTTTCCACCCGTTCCTGCGAGGTCATCCGTTCCACCCGCTTGCAGTGTTCCTGCCATCGTTTCAGGGCTTCTTTCTTTTCCTGCTCTGTCATACTTAGCCTCCTTTCTGGGCGAAGAGTTCATTCAGGTAATCGTTGTGCAGCTGGTTCACGAGCTGGAACAGTTCGTTGGTCAGCTGGGGATACTTGTCACGGTTGGCCGCCAGCCAGTTCTCGAAGTCGATCATCGTGTCGATGCGGTCTACCACGCTGGCTTTCTTCTCCAGCTTCTCGATGGCCGTGGCCGTCTTGATCAGCTTGTCTCCCAGGCTGGCCAGCATATCCTCGTTGCCCGGCTCGTTCGCCTTGTCGAGCAGGGAATTGATGGAAGACAGCAGTTTGTTTACCAGTTCCGGACGGGTAATGTTGCGTGCCGCCTTCATTTCTTTCCAGCCCAAGGTATTGATCCACCGGCTGAGTGTCTGACGGCTCACTTCTACTTTCTGAAGAATCTCTTCCTGCGAAAGTCCGCTCATGTAGAGCACCCGTGCCAGTTCCTGTTTTGTGTCGTTTTTAGCCATGTTTTACCTTGTATTTAATATTCGTTTAAGGCAAAGTTCATCCATTTTCGTGCATTCAGGAAAAAGGGATGCAAGCGTTACAGAGAACAGTGTACAGGTTACGCACTTCCTTGCAACCGTTACACACTTTTTTGCCCGGACGGGAAAGGCAGAGTAAGTTTGCGTCAAACGAACGGAAAAATGGCAAAACGAATCAGAATATCGAACGAAACGCTGAACTGCTACGGCACGTGGATCCGTACCGAAGGCATCGACCTGACGCAGTTTAACCGGAATCCCGTACTGCTCTGGATGCACCAGCGGGGCGTGGTAATAGGAATGATCAAGGACATACGCGTAGCGGATGGAGAAGTGACCGGCGAACCCTGGTTTGATGAGGTACGCGAAGAATCGCGTCTGGCAAAGCAGCAATGGGAAAAGGGCACGCTACGTATGGGTTCGCCCAACTTCGAGATACTGGAAACAAGCGAAGACGCTGCCTTGCTGAAACCCGGACAAACCCGTCCTACCGTAACCCGTTGCAAGCTGATGGAATACAGCATGGTGGACATCGGCGGAAACGATGACAACATCCGGCTCTCTTACGAGGGACGGGAACTCAGGCTGGATGCAGGAGGCGGATGCGACCTGCCGCTGTTGAAGGAAAGCTTTAATGAAAACCAAACATTACAGACAATGAACGAACAATTGAAAACCATCGCCCTGATGCTGGGGCTGGCGGACACCGCCACACTGCCGGAAGTGCAGAAACAGATTAATGTGTTGCTCGGCTACCAGACGGCCAACGCGACGCTGCGTACCGATAAGGAGAAGCTGGAAAAGGAACTGGACACCTTGCGTCTGGCTGGTATTACCCAGCTGGTGGATGAGGCCGTAACTTCCGGAAAGATTGAAGCAGGGAAGAAAGCGCACTTTATCGAACTGGGAAAGAAGGTAGGCCAGGAAAGCCTGAAACTGACCTTTGAGGCCATGCACGGCACGGTCAAGCCGTCGATGATGCTGAACCGCAGTACTTCGCAGGCGGCAGGCGACTGGAAGAAACTGAGCGAAGTTCCGGCAGAGGAACTGAAACTGATGCGAAAGAACGATCCGCAGCAGTACCGCAGGCTGTACAAGGCTGAATACGGTGTGGACTGTCCGGAACTTAACTGATTGTTGAACACAAATTAAAACACGAACATGAGAAAAGAAATCGTAAAATTCGTAACCGGCACACTGGTGAATGTACTGATGAGTATCGTTATCCTCTTTCTGCTTGGAGTACCGGGCGCAGGATTCTGGGGACTGATTGTGGGCGTGGTGCTTCCGATGGCACTGGGCAAGTTCCTGCCGAAAGGTGCCGCCCTGGAAGGTGTCTATACCGAAGTGTGGACGGGCGAGCTGGTGAAGCAACTCCGCGGAGGAATGACCGCCTCCTGGCTGGACGGAGTATCGGATTATTCGGCTGCGGTGAACAACGAAGTGGTGCATCTGGTAGATGTGGGCGGAGATCCGGATGTGCTGATTAACAACACTACGTATCCCATCGCCGCACAGGAACTGGAGGACGGGGATATCGCACTAGGCCTTGACAAGTTCCAGACCAAAAAGACAGCCGTATCGGACGACCAGCTCTTTGCTATCTCTTACGACAAGATGGGAAGCGTGATTGAGCGTCACGGAGATGCCATCACTATCGCCAAATTCAAGAAAGCGGCTCATGCACTGGCTCCGAACAGCAATACAGCGAAAACTCCGGTAGTGCCTACTTCCGGCGAAGATGACAACGGACGTAAGAAATGTACCCGCAAGGACATCATCGCTCTGAAACGCAAGCTGGATGCCTTGCAGATTCCCACAGCAGGCCGCCGGTTGGTACTCTGCTCGGATCACGTGAACGACCTGCTGGAAGACGACCAGAAGTTCCGCGACCAGTATTATAACTACACAACCGGAAAGATTGCCAACATGTACGGCTTCGAGGTGTATGAATTCGAGAACTGTCCGTACTTCACCAAGGAAGGCACAAAAGTTCCGTTCAAGAACTCGCCTTCGGGAACCGACCATCAGGCATCCTTCTGTTTCTACACCAAGCGTGTGTTCCGTGCACAGGGAAGCACCAAGATGTATTACCGCGACGCACAGACCAACCCGGACTACCAGCAGAACGAAGTAAACTTCCGCCACTACTACATCGTACTTCCGAAGAAGATGGAGGCTATCGGTGCTATCTACAGTTACGACGGAGCGACCGCACAGACATCCGACCAGGAAGTGGAAGCAGACAAGAACTGGGCTACTGTACGCCGTGAAGCTGAAGCCGCTAAAATGGCTATGGCTATGTCTGAAGGAGGAGAAAAAGGTGTAAACGGTCTGGAAGAAAAGTTGCAGGAAGATCCGGCAGCCGGTGAAGAACTTGAAGCATAAGGAGGAATGAGGTATGAAACACTTTACAATGGGTGAACTTTGTGCCAGCACAACCGCTGATGCTCATGGGATCAAGAATACACCGCCTCTTCAGGAGGCGGGTAATCTGAAAGCCCTGGCCGACAACGTGCTTGACCCGCTCCGCGAATGGTACGGAAAACCGATTACAGTCAATTCAGGGTACCGCTGTCCGCAACTGAACCGGCTGGTAGGAGGAACATCAAGCAGCCAGCATCTGAAAGGAGAAGCTGCCGATATTACGGCAGGAAGCAAAGAAGAAAACCGGAAACTCTTTGAGTACATTAAAGGCCATCTTCCTTTTGATCAGCTGATCGATGAAAAGAATTATTCCTGGGTGCATGTGTCTTACAAGCGCGACGGGAATAACAGGAAACAGACATTGAAACTTTAAAGCACAATAAAATGAAACGGATTATCTTATTTTTCAGCCTGTGCCTGATTACACTGGCTTCTTTTGCGCAGACCGTACTTCCGGCTGCTGAACCTGAAACATCGTTCCTTATCGACCTGGGTAGCTTTACCGGAATCGTAGCCCTGGTTTCTACCTTGGTGACACAGATTCTGAAAGTTGTTCCGGCTATCTCCGCAAGCAAGCTGGCCAAGATTTTGATTTCGTGCGGCGTGGGCATGGTGGTATGTATCCTTGCCTGGCTGTTGCAACTTACTCCGCTACTTACCGGCTATGTCTGGTGGCAGGTGTTAATCTATGGACTGGCAGCGGGACTCAGTGGATGCGGATTCTATGATGTGATTAAGGCTATCGGGGGATTGTTTAAAAAAGAGTAGATCATTATGGATTGGACCCTGCTACAGTCGCTATGGGACTGGCTGCTTCCTGCCGGCTGGTTGGCAACAGCCATTGCCTGGTGGCGTGACAGGAAGGTGTATCAAGTCCGCGCAGTGAAAGAAACCGAAGGCACATACAAGACACTATACGATGATCTGAGTGCAACGGTATTGGAACTAAGTAAACAACTACGAAAACAAAACGAACGGAATATCAATCATGAAACGGCTTTACGAAAACTGCATACTTGCAAGTATGCTGACCGCTGTCCTGTCATTATCTTCTTGCGCCAGCAGCAGAAAGGCCAGCTTGGAAACCGTCCGCTCGGACAGCCTCCGAACGAGCGTAACCGAGCAAACAACCTTCGAGCCGGTCCCGAAGAGGACGGCGACCTGCTCGGTGAGTGCGGAGCAGTGGCTGAACCTGAGTAAACTTCCTGCCGGATTCGGACTGAGCTACAGAAATGACGGTCTGAGTATTGACATACAGGCAGACGGAGAAGGTGGCGTGAACGTCACGGCGACAGCCGACAGTACAGGAAGACAGGTAACCGTAACGCGTACGGAAACCGACCACCGTATACGCGATGAAACTGCAAGCAATGAAGTGAAGGAAACACGTCCTGGAGTGCAGGAATGGCTGACAGGAACAGCCCTGACCCTGCTGGGGATTTTCCTTATCTGGCAACTGATTAAATACTATTTAAGCAAACATTAAAAACGATAAGATTATGGCAGATACAAGCAACGGACTGATGTATGGTGTAGCAGCCGTCCAGTTCAAGGCTGCGGGTGCAGAAGGACAGGAAAAAACACTGGGCTGGCTGGATGAAAACGGGATGCAGCCGGCAGGAAACGCACCTACCTTTATGGATGTGATAGCCGCACAGGTAACAGACGGACCGGTGGATAGCATCATGACCAATCCGGGAAGTGACGCATTTACGATGAACCTTATTCAACTGAATGCGCAGAGCATGGTCGATGTGTTCGGTGGAAAAGCGGAAGCTGACGGTTCTTATACACCACCTACAAAAAAGGTAGCTAGTGGCGTACTGACCATCTCCATGCATTCCGGACATAGTTTCCGTGTTTTCAACGCTCGATTGAGCTGTAACGGTTTCCAGAACGGAATCAACATGCAAAATGTGCTGGCAATGGGTATCCGTGTGGATATTCTGAAACCGACAGACGGCAAGGAAAGACGATACCGCATCTATCCTCCCGGAGTGGAGCCTGATACCGCAGACTCAACCGCAGACGCAGCAGCAGGATAAGTATGAAGGCACAGGATATAGAACTGCTGGCAGGCATCTCCCTCAGTGACGGGGGAATCAGCCTGCCGCTTCATACGGTACTGCGGAAACGTCCGTTCCGCATCACGATGAAGACACCTACCACACGCAGCCTGATACGTATCAGTAAACGTTATCTCCGAATCGGCGTGACTCCGGAAGAATACGACGAATACAACCTGGATCAGCGAATCCGATTTGTCTTCCTGCATGGAAAGGATATCAGCAGGATAGTGGCATACGGCATTGTTCGAGGCCCGGTACTGGGGAGGTTACTTAACCGTCCGGTGGCCTGGTTGCTACGGGAACTGATGACACCCGATGAACTTTCCTCCGCCTGGCGGCAAATACTGAGCAGTACATCTACCACGTCTTTCGGGATTATTATCGCATCGGCAGCAGCACTGAACAAGATGCAGCCCTTAGCGAGCCGGAACGAAAGCGCAAGCGACAGGAGGAGTTAAAGAAGGGACATACGGAACCTTCGCATAGCCTTTTCGGCGTGATAGGTCAGCTGGCTACGGAAACAGGTTGGAGCATAGACTACATTCTGGACAAAGTGAATGTAGTAACCCTGCAAATGATGATGGCAGACATGCCGCACTGGGTTTCTCCGCAGAAGCCGGATATGATGCAGCAGATTCGTGAAATGGAGGAACGGGAGAAACAAAGAAACAGTCACACACAAACAGATAACACGAATACGACAAAGGGAATGAACCCGATGGAGTTCTTTACAAAATACGCAGTAAAAGATTAAGGATATGGCAGTACCTGTACAGCTCGAAATATTCATGAAAGACCTTACCAAAGCCGGACTACAGAGCGTGGGTAAGAATGTGGATGATGTGGAAAATCAGACTCTGCAACTGATATCTGCATTGAAACAGGTAATTGCCGAACAGAAACACCAGTTGGAGGTCAACAAGGCTGCGGGTCTTAGCTATACTCAGGAGGCCGCCAATATACAGGCACTGACAGGACAGGTACGCGGACTTGAAGCAGGATTGAAGGAACTGAAAAAGACGAAGGAAGAAACCGCAAAAACGCAGACCATTGACATCGACACCGAAGCCGTAACCCGCAAGACCAACAATTTGAAAATGCAGTTCAGCCAGGTAGCAAGAGAGCTGCCATCGCTCGCCATGGGACCGCAGATGTTTATCCTAGCCATTTCCAACAACCTGCCGATGCTGTCCGATGCCATTGCGGATGTACGCAAGCAGAACGAGCTTCTTGCCGCATCAGGTCAGAAAGGTGTGCCGGTATGGAAACAGCTGGCTGGTGCAGTATTCAGCTGGCAGACGGCACTTGTGGCGGCTATATCTTTGGGAATAGTGTTTGGAAAAGATATAATGGACTGGGTAAAGAACTTAGGAAAAGCCAATAAAGAACTTTCTGAAACACAGAAGCTACAACAAGCAGTAAATACATCCCATCGTGAAGGAGGAAAGGCGGCTTCAGAGGAATCTGCTAAACTTAAAATTCTCTATACTGCCAGTCAGGATAGTAGTAAATCCATGAAGGAACGAAATAAGGCTGTGGATGAATTGCAAAAGATGTATCCCTCCTATTTCGGTAAACTTAGTAATGAAGCGATCCTTGCAGGAAAAGCCGCATCGGCATACGATGATTTAACCAAGGCAATCATCCGTAAGGGACAAGCACAAGCTGCTGAAGATATAGTGGCAGATTATTCAAAGAAAAATTTTGAATTACAACGAGGAATTAATGCAGATACAAACTGGATAAACAGGAATAAAGATGAATATGAGAAAGCACTGAAGGAACGTGATAAAATGTGGAAAAATTACCGAAAGGTAAACCAAGGAAGCATCATCGTAGACAGTGCTGCGAAATCGTGGATCAGTAATACATCAGAAGGTAAATTAATTGAAGAATACGAGCGTCGTATGTCAAATATCAATAAGTATACCGAACAGATAGCAAAAAACAATAAGATTATAGAAGGAATAGTAAAACAGGTTGATACATCGGCTTATATTGATGATGAACTGGATGGTGGTTCTTCAGAATCTACTAAAGAAAAAACCGATTATGCTTCCCAGCTGGCGGATGCCCGTGTAAAAGCTCAGCAAACTACAGAGAAACTGCGTCTGCAAATCATGCAGGAAGGCATCGCAAAACGAAAGGCTTTGGCTAAGCAAGAATACGATGAGCAGCTTGCCGACATTGACAAGCAGGAACAGGACACGATTGCCAAAATGGATAAGGCACGAAAGCAAGGTGACAACATCCCGCAGAGCCAGTATGATGACGTGAAAGCAGAAGCGAACGAACAAAGGCTTTTAGCGGAAAAAATATTAGCGGAAAAGATATATCAGATCAATAAAGAATATCTTGACAAAACACTGGACGCTGAAATAGAGTACAATAAGCAATATGGAACCTGGCAGGAAAAAAGAGAAGCTGTAGCTTTGGAGTATACAAAAAAAATAGCCTTGGCGCAGACTGAAGCCGAAAAGAAACTTTTAAAAGAAAAAGGGAAAGAAGCTGTTGCTGCCGTAGATTTTGAGGAGTTTAAGGAAAGTATCAATTGGGAGTTGATTTTTGGAAATCTTGACAAGGTAGCGAAACAAGAGTTGCAGAAATTACGTACACAACTGGAAAAATTCCGTCAGTCTCCGGAGTATAAAAATATGGCGATTGATGAACGTAAGGTATTGGATGAAGCTTTAAATGAAATCCAGCAGAACATAATTGAGAAAGGTGGGCTATTGGGGAATTTGCCGGAACAGTTACAGATATTGGCAGATGCACAGATTGAACTGGAAAAAGCGCAGTCGGAATACAATAAATCCCTTATTTTAGGAACAGAAGCAGAGAAAGAAGCGGCTCTGAAGAAAAAAAATCAAGCTCAGGCTAATGTCATCAACGCTCAGGCTAATGTTAACGCAGCTGCTGATCAGGCTGGACAAAGATTCTCTAAAGTTACAGACAGTATGATTCGACTTAGCGAAGCTGGAAGTGACCTCTCCCAACTAGGAAGTTCTATCGGGACATTGATAGATGCGTTTTCCGATGCCGATTCGAAAATAGGTGGTATAGTAGGTTCTATTATCGGAGTTTTAGAGCAGTTGGGGAATCAGGGAATATCTGGCTTTGTTGGCGGGATATTGGAGAATGTAGCCAATTTGGCCGGACATATGTGGGATACAATTGGAAGTTTTTTTGGAGTAAAAGGACTTGGAGGTATTTTTTATGGTGCAGATTATTCAGGCTATGAACAAATGAAATCTCAATATGAAACACTTTCGGGCATTTGGGATGAGTTGATAGACAAGAAACAACAATATATTGATATCAGTTATGGAGAAGAAGCGGAAAAAGCTTATCAAGAATCAGTTAACCTGCTGAATCAGAAAATGCAACAGGCATATGCTCTTGCTGATGCCCGTAAATCTGCCGGCAGCAGTTTAGGCTCTCATTCCATCGCGTATCGGCAAAATAGAGATTTGGGTGGATATGCCACAGAATTATATAAGTATGTCAATCAGAATGGCAATTATAATGATATAACGAACGCTTTGTTGGGAGCGTCAGCTGATCAGTTACGTAATGTCCGTGATAATATGTGGGCATTTTGGGCTGGACTGGATTCTGAATTTCGTAATGCCTTGGAACAGATTATCGCTTGTGATGACCAAATTGATGATTTGGGTGATAAAATGAATGAAGTGATGACAGGTGTTGATTTCAGCAGCTTCCAAAATAGCTTTGTAGATATGCTGAATGATCTGGATTCTACCAACCAGGATTTTGCTGACAACTTTGAAAAGTATTTGCAGAATGCAGTATTCTCGTCACTTGTCGCAAACAAATACAAGTCAAGGATTGAAGCTTTATACAAAGATTGGACCGAAAAAGCGGATGGTGGCTTAACTACTGATGAAGTAAATAAGCTCAGACAAGATTATCAGAATATAATAAACGATATGTTGGCAGAAAGGGAGCAGATTATGAACAGTTTCGGCTGGGAAAGCTCATCCTCCGGTAGTAGCCAGTCGCCCAGCAGCGGTGCGCTGACTACAATGAGTCAGGACAGCATATCTACCTTTGAGGCAATAGGAAGAAACATGCAGACGCATCTGGCCAATACGGACAAATTCGTGCAGGAAATCCGTAATGCCCAGAAGCAGGATAGCCAGACGCTGGCAACCATAGCATCGCATACGGCATACATTGTGCTGATATACGACTTGATGGAAGACTTGAAGTTGAACGGAATACAGTTGAAATAATATGGACTTGACAGGATATCTTACAATCAACGAAACAGACGTATGGACGGAATACGGTGCGTTCCTAGGCGAAACAGAAGCTGGCGGTCACGTGAACATGGACGCTTTGCTCCGTATGCCCAAGGCGAAGGACATTACCACCGTCGATTTCCGGGAACGGAACGGAGTGGAGCTTCCTCAGAACCCGAACGTGAAGCTGAACAGCATTGAACGTACCTTGCAGTTCTTTCTTCGCGGGAACTCGAAAGACGACCGGCTGGAGAAATACCAGCGTATGATGACGCTGATTACGTCCGGAACGCTTGCCATCGCCGTAAAGAATTACCGTACTTACAATATGGTTTATCAGGATATGCCGGCAGAACCGGACTGGTACGAAAGCTACGAAGGCGACCGTTTCTATGTGCTGTTTTCCGTGAAATTCCTGGAGCCGCAGCCATCCGTTTAGGAATCGATTAAACACAGATTAAATGACGATAAAATGGAACTGAAAATATACGATAAAGCAAATAACCTTCGACTGACAGCCAGCCCGAACACTTCTTCTTCTGTCACAGAAGAGATTGGCGGGGAATGCAGCGTATCTGCATCGTTCACACACACGGAATACATTCCGCTGGATGTAGATGATTACATAGAACTGGAAGGCGTGCGTTATAAAGTAAAGTCCCGTTATCGCCCGAAACAAAAGAACACACAGACTTACGAATACAGCGTGAAGTTCTATGCGCCGATACACGATGCGGAAGACACGCTGATGCTGTTCCAGGAAGGAGGAACTACTTCTGAATTCAGTTATGACGGTGGCCCGCGCGAACACCTTCAGCTTTGGATTGATAACATGAACCGCCGTGCCGATGCAAATCTATGGAGTATCGGAACGGTAATTGTAGCCGATAATAAGACTATTGACTACCGGAATGTAAAGTGCTGGGATGCGGCTTTCGGTAGCAACGGCATCGCCGCCACATTCGAAACGGAAATGTGGGCGGACGGTTATGTGATAAATCTCTGTAAGGCTGAACGCGGCGAAATGGTAGAACTGGGATATCTTCAGGGACTTACCAACCTGGCACAGGAAGATAACGGAGAAGTGAAGTTCTTTACCCGTCTGTTCCCGCTGGGCAGTACACGCAATATTGATGCGACAAAGTACGGGTATTCCCGTCTGCAACTTCCTAACCGCTCTCTATATGTAGATAAGAACGTGGACCTATATGGCGTGAAGGAAGAAACGGAAGAAACAGCCTTCTCGGAGATATACCCCAAATACATCGGTACAATTTCCTCTGTGCGCTCAGAAGAAAAAGAGAATGAGGAGGGACGGAAGTACACCGTATATTATTTCAAGGACAACGGTATGAACTGGAATCCGAAAGACTACGAGATTCCGGATCTGGACTACATGTTGAAATTTCAGACAGGCGAGCTGGCAGGGCGTGGAACAGACGGCTCCTTTCAGGCCGCATGGCATGAAGACACACGGGAGTGGGAAATCATCAACGTGTATCCGGACGAAATGACCCAGATTCCGGGCGGTGCAATTATCCCGCAGCCGGGCGACCAGTATATTCCCTGGAATTTCGCCATGCCGCAGGAATACATCACCGAGGCAGAACAGGAATACAAGCAGGCTGTAGATGATTATCTTAATACTTACAGTTTCGATCCGAACAAGTACACAGGTACTACTGATCGAAATTATATTGAAAAGAATAATACTACGCTCCGTATCGGATGGAACGTGCGTCTGCTGTCAGAACAGTATTTCGGATCCACCGGCGGATACAAGGACACCCGTATTACGAAAGTGCAGCGCAAACTGAATGACTTGTGCCAAGCTACGATTACCTGCTCCGATGAGGTTGGTACGGGATGGAAATCATCTGTAGATAACTCTCTGAACTCGTTACGCTATGAGATGGCCAGACAAGCAGAAAAGAAACAGATTGATGTATTGAAAACATCAGATACAAAGACCCCATCGGATTATAATGTGTTTTCTGCACTCCGGTCTCGTGCAGAATTTATTTCAAAGAAGTTCAATGATACAGTAATCGGAATCATTACCTTCTTACAAGCTGCCATATTTCGTGCTGGAGCTGTATTTGGCAAGGATGGATTTGCGTCTGGCCTTACTGGTTATGGCGCGAAAATCGACGAAAACGGAAATGCCGAAGTAGAATCTCTTACGTCGAGAAGGTTTATCGAAACTCCAGAGCTACGCTACAACCGTGTAGATGTGAAAGTAGGCGACAAATGGCGTGCACCAGGGGCAGGTATCATTGAATCGGTTGATACGGAATCTAAAATATGTACCCTAAAACTGGAAGAGGGAGAAATCGGGGCTGTAGCTGTTGGTGATATCTGTATGGGTATATTCCATTCTCTTACATCTTCTGACAATGCTACTGAAGATACGGATGACAGCCGGGGGAACCGGACGTTCGCCGGGTTCTGCACGGTTTATTTCACGATTACCGAAGTGATGGGTGACAGGAACGAGCAGTTCAAATACCAGATTCGCCCAATGTCCGAACGCTGGAAATATTCTTTCGATCCGTTTTCGCAGATGAACTTCGTGGCTTACGGCAGCTTCACACGTGAAGATCGCCAGACATCGGTTTATGAAACGCGTACCTATACACGCCATTTATGGAAACAGAATACTTGGGAAATGGGCGTGGCAAACATTGCTAAACAATCGGGTGATCTGAGTAACCTGAACATCTTTGGTCTGAATATGGAAGGTTATTCCGAGTACACCAATTCCGTATACTTCACTGGGACCGTTACTCAGGTAAAGCCTGACGGTACTCCAGTGAAAACAGCCAACGACCGAGGATCATGGGTAAACAATACCCAATATTATTACGACCGTGTATCTCATAACGGGTGTATTTGGTTGTGTGTGAACGAGGATGGAACTGACACAGAACCGTCCGTAAGCAATCCAAACTGGCTTTTGCAAGTGTCTAAGGGAGAGAACGGTCAAGACGGTACTTCTTTTAGAATATTGGGAAGCAAGAATGATGAATCTGAACTTCCGCAGGAAGGGAATAAAGAAGGTGACGGTTATCTGATACAAGGTCATCTGTGGGTATGGAGCGGTACAGAATGGAATGATGCAGGCGTCATTCAAGGCCCGGCAGGGCAGTCTGTTACAAATATGGGAGGCTGGTACGAAGGGATGCATGTACCTTACTTAGGTGTTGTTAGAATGGGTAATGCTACGTTTATGTGCGTAGTAGAAGAAGGTACTGACAATCCACCCTATTATACATTATTAGACAAGGACAGCAATAGGTTAAAGACAGAATCCGGTTACATCTTGACGGGTGAAATAAACAACGCAGAATACCAGCTTATTGCAGCGGACGGAACAAACGGTAAGAATGGACTAGACGGAGTTGCAGGACAGGATGGAAAGGACGGAAAGACTTACTATACATGGATAAGATATGCTGACGATGCAGAAGGAAACGGAATATCCAACGACCCTACGGGAAAGGCTTACATCGGTTTTGCATACAACAAGGAAAGTCCTCTCGAAAGCAATAACCCCGAAGACTATGTTTGGTCTGACATTAAAGGGGAACAAGGAGTAAAAGGAGATAAAGGAGAGGATGGCACTCAGTATTATACGTGGATCGCTTATTCCGACAATGCAGACGGCAACCCAATGTATCAACAACCCAACGACAATACAAAATATATCGGTATTGCCGTAAACAAAATTACCGAAACAGAAGGAACAGACCCGTCAGAATACACATGGAGTAAATTCAGGGGAGAAGACGGTAAGGATGGTTTAAACGGTGCTGACGGGGTAAACGGTAAAGACGGAACAAGTATTGTATGGCAGGGAGAATTTGCAAGCGCGCCTACAAATCCGCAAAACGGATGGGCTTATAAGAATACAACAGACAAGAAGTCTTATGTATATCAAGATGGCTCTTGGTATCAAATGACTATTGACGGAGTAGACGGTAAGAATGGAGAAAACGGTCTTAGCATTGTATGGAAAGGTGACTTGTCGGAAGCACCAGCAAATCCGCAGACAAACTGGGCTTATCGTGATACAGATAACGGTCGTGTATATATATACAATGGAAATGCTTGGAAACTGATGGTTGTAGATGGTACGGACGGCACAAACGGTGCTGACGGTCAGAACGGGTTGTCTGTATATATTACATATAACGACAGCGAAGCAGAACCTTCTGCCCCTACGGGTGACGGAACAACAAACGGATGGCATACAAATGCGACATCTACTACTATATGGATGTCACAGAAAGTTGCAGCATCATCTTCTGACGGGACTTGGGGTAAGCCTATAAAAGTCAAAGGTGAAACTGGTTCTCAGGGTGAGAAAGGAGATGGTTTTACACTTATGGGTCAATGGAACGATGGTATGGTTGTTCCTTACATGGGAGTAGTTACTATGGGAGGAAATTCTTTTGCTGCTAAAGTAGCTACTACAAATCCTCCTATGTGGACGCTAAAGGATAATCAAGGAAACAGACTAAAGTCTGAAAATGGCTATTTATTAACGGGGGGAATAAACTCTTCCGAATATGACATTATAGCAGAAAAAGGTAATGACGGTAAGGATGGGCTTCAAGGATTACAAGGCGAGAAAGGTGAACAAGGAATTGCTGGTAAAGACGGGGTAGATGGAAAGACCTCTTATTTCCACATAAAGTATTCAGTAAATCCTGACGGAAATCCAATGACAGAAACACCTTCTACCTACATTGGTACTTATGTAGACTTTACCGAACAAGATAGCGACGATTACACAAAGTATGCTTGGGCGAGATTTGAAGGTCTGCAAGGAGAAAAAGGGGAGCAGGGAATACCTGGCTATAACGGCACAGACGGTAAAACATACTATCTTCATATCAAGTATTCAAATGATGGAGGCTCGACATTTACCGGTAATAACGGAGAAGATGCAGGCGATTACATCGGTCAGTACGTCGATACAGAGTCAGCGGATAGCAGCACACCTTCTGATTACAAATGGGCTAAAATTAAGGGAGACAAAGGCGAACAAGGAGTAGGAATAAAAAGCGTTACAAACTATTATGCAGTTTCTTCTTCAAACACTACAGAACCTTCATCGTTTAGTACAGATGTTCCTGTAATGACATCCACAAACAAATATCTTTGGGCTTACGAAGAAACTACCTATACAGACAATTCGACATCTTCAACAAAAAAACGAGTAATAGGTGTGTATGGAGATAAAGGAGATACAGGAGCTACTGGCAATGGTATAGTTTCAATTACGGAATATTACCTCGCTTCATCTAATTCGGTTGGTGTTACTACTGATATAAGTGGGTGGACTACAGCAATACAGAATACCACTTCTGTTAAGAAATTCTTATGGAATTATGAAAATATATTATATACTAATGGTCAATCTGTTAAAACCACGCCAGTAATAATAGGAACTTATGGTGATAAAGGAGATAAAGGTGAGCAAGGCGAAAAAGGTGACGGTTATACCCAGCTCGGAGTATGGTATACGGGATTGCTTGTGCCAAAAATGGGAGTTGTCACGATGGGTGGCAGTTCGTATGTCGCAAAGGTAGCAACATATAATCCCCCGATGTGGACTTTAAAGGATAACGCAGGTAATCGCTTGAAAACAGAATCCGGTTACATTTTGACGGGGGAAGTTAATACTTCTGAATACGACTTACTTGCTGAAAAGGGAGATAAAGGTGACAAGGGAGATACTGGAGTAGAAGGTAAACAAGGTATTCAAGGTTGCGTTGTCCGTGACAGCAAATGGGCTATCGGTACTGAATATCGTAATGACATCAATATTACTGACGGAAGTCTTGAGGTAAGATATGTTGATGTAGTGTTGGTTAAAAATAATAATGTAGAAACTGGATGGGACGCTTACAGATGCAAACTGACACACGTATCATCTTCAAGCATTACTTACGAAAATACAAGCTATTGGGAAAAATTTAGTGCAAATGTAGGTACAATATTTACATCTTTAATTATTGCAAAAAACGCTAAGATAAACTTCTTGCAAGGCAATCAACTTACAATACAAAAAGATGATGGAACTATAACTGCTGGAATTAGCGGTTCGGATGAAGGAGAAAAAATAAGATTTTGGGCGGGTTCTGAAACGCCGGATAATGCGCCTTTTAGAGTTAATGAAGACGGTAGTTTATATTCCAGCAGTGCAACCATTTCAGGAGAAATACACGTAGCTTCTGGTACAATTGGAGGATTTACAGTTACCCAATCAGCAATAGGCTCTACCAATGATGGTGATAGTTTATTACTTATGAGAAATGGTATATCATTTAACAATAATAAAAAGACGGCAGGTATTGGTGATACCTTACCAGTAGAAACGGGAATTAGTTCTATAGTTGCAGGGGTATTTACAACAACATTAGATCAAGATGACGTACATCCTGATGGAATTGGGACAGTTATGATACGGGCTAAGGGTGGTATTATACATACAGCTTTAAGTATATTGACAGAAGAACGTGATTATGATACGGCGATTGAGTTTCGTGGCAAAATTAACACTCATGGTAGTGAACTAGGCGGATCTTATGGTGATTATGGTTTGACTACGGCAATCGGATTCCAGCATGTATGGGACCCAGCGGTTCGTAGATTTAGACTGGGAGATTTATGTTTTGTAAATGGAATATTAACCGGTGTCAAATGGCACGATAATTAAAAGAATATGATAATACAAGCAGGTAACGGTTGCTATCTTACTCAGAGTGAAGAGGTAGCACCACAAGAAAGAAAGTTTGAAAAATCAGTAGAAGTATCTTCTTTATCAGGAATTTCCACATGGAAAGAAATACCTGAATCGGAGAAAGACAAGATTATAGCGGAGGAAGAATTATTTCAGCCCGAAGATATAACTTACGACTATTTGACTAAGGTAGACAGCCTTATGACAACGATTAAGGGAAAAATAAACGACAGCGGATTTACTGCAAAAGAATCACTCGAAATGAAAAATTACTATCCCAAATGGGAGGAAGAAATAGGTAAGCAAGTAGATTCAGGGTTCAGGTTCTTGTATGAAGGAACACTATTGGAAGTAGTTACCCCTCACACGCTTTCAAAAGACAATAATCCTGCTCAACAACCGATGATGCTGAATATAACAGCAGACATATCAGGTTTTTCGGATGAAAAGCCTATTCAGTACTATAAATTAGTAGAAGATACAGAAGAAGTTTAACTTTTATAATTTTGTTTTTATTACAAAAATTATTATATTTTGTAAAATAAATTAATATTAACAATTAAAAAATAAATAAATATGGCAGACGTAAAAGAAAGCGCATTGACGCAGCAATCAGATTGTAAATGGGTACGTGCTTTGGATAGCAACGGCAATAGTATAAAAATTAGTAAAGAGGACTTGGCATCAGTTGTGGGAGGACTTATCGGGACAGCTAATGCTAACCAAAACGGATTACAGAGTAAAGATGGCTTTTTTTATAGAGGAAACATCAATGCTGGAAATAACTTAGACGATTATGTTAAAGCCGGATGGTATTATTTAAACAACAATAAGACATCTGGTATTCCAACATATGGAATCTTAGTAGTTTATCCTGCTGGCGGTTGTGTTAGACAACTTGTTTTCGATGAATTTAGCTCCTTGACAAAAACAAGAAATAAAACGAATCAAGGTAAATGGAGTGGATGGGTTTAGGTGGTTGATAGCCTCCTATTTCCATTCTTGCCACGAAGAACCTGTATTTATTCGGTATTTATTATTGCCTTTTGTGTCATAAAATCTTTGTAGCTTGTAATTGTATGTTAAATCCGTATCAACAAACAGCACTCCAGTTGTGCTATCGGGTATATTTTTGTTACCAGCGCCAACAGAATATATACCAGCTTCAAGATTGTCTATTTCTTGCTCTGGGGTAACAGCCATTCCTTTCGGAAAACACCAATTTTTAGATACAAGGCCATTTTGAGTTGAATTAGCTACGCCGATCAGTTCTCCCACTGGGAACTTTACTTACAAAATTGTAATGAAAAGTTTCCGTGGAAGTTTATAATAATATTATATCGAATTAGGAATTATTTCTTTATAGCCAGAAATATCAAAATCTGATATATTTGATGTTGTCACAGCAGCATAATTAGGAGAGTCTATCAGCTGTATTGCAATACTGCCATTTATATTAAATTTTGGTTTTATGTATATATTTGATTCATTTTCTTTTACATATATTTTTACATTGCTTTCTCCTATCAATAATGCTTTGCATCTATTGATTGGATAAAGAGATGGAGTAAACACAATACAGCCAAATACCCCAGCGTAATATGTGGTTATAAAAAAAGGTTGCAGTGAATATACATCTTTAAACGATACTACCAATGTACCACTTGTAAATTGACTATTCCAACTTGCTCTTCTACTTGGTAGTAGTCCATTCTTTGTCAATGTAGTTTGGCCAATAAGTCCTCCCACAAGTGCACTTGTAAGCTATATGCTTACATACTGCACTATAAAAAGGGAAAAATCAGAAGGCCTTCTCAATTTTATCTGAGAGGGCCTTCTTTTTAGCCAAAAATATCGATTTCATCCAGAAATTTCCCTTTTCGGGCTATTTATTTCCATTTTTCGCCTATAAATTTCCTTTTCTACGCTCTAAATTTCCCCAATACGTTCAGAAATCAATCTCATATTGCGGAATCCATTCGCCCGGTTCCGTAAAACTCACACCTCCCTGGTGAGAAAAAATCCGTCCTTTTGTCACCGTACAGCGGTTTTTCAACAACGGAATGCCGCTCGCCATGCGGTCCTGTATCACTTTTCCCGCCGCGTCGCGGGCAGTCACACGGAGTGAAGCTTCAAATTCACCTTCTTCGCAGAAAGAATACAGCGTCAGTTTGAGCCCTTCCATTCCGGAATAGCTCTCACCCAGTTTCCAAGAAATAGAATAGTCCTCCAATTGACCATTTTTATTTTAACATAGATAGGGGGTCTTTATATCAAAGATCCCCTATTTATCAATTATGAAAGCTGTCTTACCAGTGTATTCTCGCTTGTCTGTGCATATACCATAGTCATTTTAAGACTACGGTGCCCGATAACTTTTTGTATAGTAGTAATAGGTACATCTTTATTTACAAGTCTAGAAGCGCATGTATGTCTTGCTACATGAGCAGATACTTTTTTTTCTATACCAGCATGTTTTATTGCCGTTTTTAGCCTGGCGTTAAATAAATCTTTTTTTATTCCAAAAAAGTCATTAAGACTATATAAATATTTATTTATGATCTGTTCAGCTCTGCCATCAAAAATAGAAGATATCGGGATCCTTACATCGGTAGATGTTTTTATAGATGTATAAGTAAGCCACATTTTACCATTCTCGATACTGAAGTTTTTAGATGTAAAAGAAGCAAAATCAGAGATTCTTGCTCCAGTATACGCCATGAAGAGAAAACGATCGAGAGTTTTTATATATCTGGGTGGAGTATCTGGCCGAGATATATAGTTTTCGATTATTCGAATATCGTCATCTGTTAAAGATTTCATTTTATATTTAAGCCTATCTGATAGTTTTTCGTGATAAAAATCAAAGCTTCCGAAAGGTACCTTACTACCAAATAATTTGCGTGCTATATTATAATAGCATCGTAATACATGAATCTGCATTCCAATTGTTGTAGAGTTAAGTCCTATATTTTTCATATAAGATATAAACCCTTTTGCAAAATCTTCAGTCAGAACTGAAACGGAGCATGATTCTTGATAATATTTTAGATGCTTCAAAACACGTCTGTGTATTCCTTTTGTACCTTCTCTAATATCACGATGCTCGATCTGATATTCCATCATAGAATAGAAATCATTTGAAGATTCACGCCCCTCCCATATTTCCTTTAGTTTAGAAAGAGTGAACTCTCCGTCATAGTCAAGCTCATATTCTTCGAGCTGATAAAGTGTTTTCCGGATAAGAATATTAAGTTTCTTTGCGTTCGGATTTTGAATAATCATTCCATTTTCCTTATCCCATTCGTCACGGAATAAGTGTACATTCGTATCAATAAAGATACTTTTACCGAATTGTTCGCAGCGTATATATACGCTAAACATGCCTGTTCCAAGAGATTTGGCGCAAACAGAATACTTGATTTTCATAAGATATAATTTTAATTGGCTTGTCTAAAATAGTAAAAAAAAATTAGAGTAGCAACAAAAAGTGTTATATTTGCAGAGAGAATACATTTTCAGTGTATTTTTAATTGGCTTGAAGGGCGGAGCAAAGTGTTGTATCCGTCCTTCTTTTATTACATCTTTTGTTTTTATATTATATAATATGTATTTTTTTACGGAATTATCCACTTTAATCTTGCAAGTCTCTATATCACAAAGATACGAAAATATGTGGTTAGTAGGGCAT
>NZ_DBMACV010000009.1:0-68464 GCF_057861905.1 Phocaeicola sp.
GAGATTATCTTCTGAATATCGCTGCCTGAAAAAGTTAACTACACTCTTATCGTTGATAAAGAAAAGAGGGTGAATCGCGTATTACGACACACCCTCTTTTTATTGCTATATGTTTAACAGAAAATTAAATTTTGTTGCCAAAAGTAATATTGAATCCTAAGCTGACATTGGTATTCAGTTTTCCTACCGGAACGTATTGTGGGGTTACTTTTGTCATCAGGTGATCCATTCCAATAAAGAAGTTGAAACCACATGGGTGGAAGTTCAATATCCATCCAAAGGATGAACCAAATGATGATATGCCATAGTTGACACCAGCATCAAACCATTTGACGGGAGTTACATTTGCTGATATACGTCCTTCGCTCCAGCTATATTTACCATTAATACGTGTTGAAGACAAGAACCCGAAATGTAATTTATCGTACAAGGGGAATGTATAATCTGCTCCTATATTCAATGTAGCTCCTAATGCTTTTGTTGAACTGCTTCCTGTTTCTGAACGGTGGAAACTTGCATAATTTTCAACGTCTTTTCCTAAATCTTCCAACTGATCTTCAAGTGGCTTGTCACCGTCTGCATCGTCTGATCCCATTGCTATATTTTTGAAACCATCGAACTCCCAAGGCTTATTGCTTGTTGCAGCTTTAATGGTATTGTTCCATGAAATGAATCCCAGATCGAGAATGGCAGCCGACAGAGTCAGGTCTTCACGAAGTTTATAAGTGGCACCTAAGTCTACAGCCATACCGAATCCTGTAAGTCCTGGATTATCCAAGTCTATATTTTACCAATCTATCAAATCTTTTCAGATGGACTGTTTACTTCTTTTCCACTTTCTCCTTTGGTGGGCATAGTTAATCCTTTTACAGAAGCATTCATCTCTCCATTTGCTTGAACCATCCATTTGTCTTCTGCCATCTGGACTTTCATATCGTTCATTTTGACATCAACGTTGCCCAATCCTAACAAGAACTTCAGTTTACCACCGACATTCAATTTGTCATTGATCTGACGAGAATGTCCTAAGGCTATTTCTGCATAGTTGTTCGATGAGATGCCTAAATCATCCATTTCGTATACGGAGTTGCTACTGTTCATGCCTAATTTCATGAATTCGAATAAACCACGAGGCAAATTCAGGCTGGTAGTTGAACGCATATTGATGTCGATTGTATTAAATCCTCCCCAAGCACGGAATCCTGCAGAAAGTAATGTCATATTCAGGTCGACGTTGATGCGGTTGTTGTCTTTCAGCTTACCGAGGAACTCGCTGCTACTAATATTGCCATTCATGAAGGTTGTTAGTTTATCGTTTCCATACGGGTAAAGGAAAGTATTTACTCCGACGTTAGATTGTGCTCCAACATTGATGTTTCCTAAGCCAGGGATGGCAACGTAATTTCTTTCAGGTGCAAAGGCCGGGTTCATCAAATGGCGATATGTGTATCCTTCAAGAAAGTAACCAGAGTGCAAGGATTGTGCAGAAGCGGCTGTACCCAAGCATATAAAAATTATAGCTGTAAAAAGGTGAAATATGCTATTCTTTTTCATATAATTCAATAATTATTATTTTATAGGTTTAATTAATTCATGTCAACGGTAACGCCGCCTTTTACTTTTATAACCATCTTGTCCAAGCGAAGATATTGATTCTTATTCAGAATTTTTCCACTTGTTTCAGCAGATGAGGTTGCTGCAACTTCATAGCTGAGTCCATCCAGTTGCTTGAATACATTGGTATCTGTTGCTTTCAAGGTAATTTCAAGTGGGGTTACTACTCCCTCGTCGGTACCTGCTGCTATTTTACTTGAAACTGTTGTAGAGATTTCATCCAATACCTTTCCGTCCTTGTCTATTGCATTTACAGTCATATCCATTGTCAGAGGGATGGTATTGGTTGCTTCCATCGAAACGACCAGTTCCTTTACAGAAAGGTCTTTAATATCTTTATTCCAATCGTTTAGAATGTCACTGTAGACAATGTTTGTACCTTCGTTGAATTGCAAAGGAGCATTTATTTCATAGTCTGTCTTGACATTGTATGTACTGCCTAAGACAATGGTACATCTCTTATCGGCAGCTTTAGCCTCGATGTTGTCCATACGGATTTCATCCGGTATCGTTTCTATTAAATCATTCAGGTTTTCAACTGTAACGCTGGTACCTTCTCCTTCGATATTAACATCCTCGTTCAGTCTGTGCAGACAGATAATGTAATCGTTGGGCTGATTACCTGGTATGGTAATCAGATTAGGTGCTTGACCTACGGGAACAGATGCAATCAGTTGACCATTTTTGTACGATTTCAAGACACCACTGAAATTAATTTCAACAGGTGAGGTATTGCTAACTGTCAGATATATCTTAGGATCAGTCATATCTATTCTAACCTGCTCATCTTTCAAGAAGTCGGGTAAGTTATTTATTGCAATCGGATCGATAGATACATTAATTTCAGGATCGACTTTTGCTGTAACTTGAGTCAGTTGGATTCCATCAATTTTGAATTCTGTATTCATTATCATTTGAATAGCACTTCCTCCAGTAGTTGTACTAGTTCCGCTTATTTTTATTTCGTCTGCAATGACCAAATGTCCCAGAGCTACAAGACCTTTTCCTGCTCCCATTGCGGTGAAATCGATATGTGTAATATTAATAGGTATATTGAGCGATAATGTGCTGGAAACATTAATGTCTTGTTTAAATGTCAATACACTTCCTTCTATATTAACTCGTTGGTCTGTTGTAGTGATAGCCATGTATTCAGGAAACTCAATTTTGAATCCTTTTTTGAGTGTCAGTGAATTATTCCCTTCTATGCTCATGTGCAATGAAGCGGGCATATTCACATCTGAACTGTATAATGCGGTTACGTCAGTCGTTATGTTTCTCTTATCAATGTTGAAGGAGGTATTATCGTTTACGGTAGCCTCTAATGTTCCACTCGGTGAGATTTTGTAGTTCAGTTCTGTTCTCGCTGATTGAAGTTCTATTTCATTGGCATTAATGGTTATATCATCAATCGAAACACGAGTGTTAGAACCCTCTCCTGTTTGAGAAAGGGCATAGTTGCCGTCGGCGTCTGCCTTTACAGTACTTCCTTCGTCCAAATCAAAAATCTTTTCCAGTGTAATGTCTTTGGTATTGCTTGCTGGAATAGTTAAATTCTCGCCACCAACAGTGACTGTCATGTCGAGATCCTTACTTAAATCATAGTCATTGTCTACACACGCTGTCATACAACTGGATAGCAATATGAATGCGCAAGATTATGTTTGGGTTGTTAATTGTTTTTTCATGAAATATATTATAAAAGTGAATAAATAAGCATTGCTGTCTGATAGAACACTTTTTAAATAAAAAATGTTTTTTATTTAAAATAAAAAAACGATTTATTTTTTACTTAAAGCCAACATAAATATCTGTATAAGATAATTATTGGTCTGTAATTAGTTCTATCGGGCAGCAATGATAAAATAAAAGCCTATGTTTTAATTGTTAATTTTATATTATAGAGGTGCAACTTCTGTAAGCATCTGATAAACCGAGCTGCATACTCCTAACAGAATAACTCCCATCAGGCAAATGAAGAGACAGGCACGGGTCATCGTGCTGCTCTTGAATGTAGCAAGTGGTGTATCGTTTGGTGTAATGTACATAGCTTTGACAATCAACAAGTAGTAATACAATGAGATGATTGTATTGACCAAGGCCAAAAATACTACCAGCCAATGTCCTGCATGGAATGCAGCAGCAAATACAAAGAACTTAGAGAAGAATCCAGCAAAAGGAGGAATTCCTGCCAGTGAGAACAAGGCAATAGTCATAACAAAACTCAGTTTCGGATTTGTTTTGTAGAAACCATTATAAGCATCACGGTCTACAGCACCTCCATTATGTTGCTCTACAGTGTTAATAACACCGAATACTGCCAAGTTTGCAACAATGTAAACTACTACGTAATACACCAGTGAAGCCATTCCTTGAGCTGAAGCTCCCAGTACGGCAAGCATAATATATCCAGCTTGTGAGATACTACTGTATGCCATGAAGCGTTTCAAGTCTTTTTGCAGGATAGCAAATATGTTGGCTATGGTGATGGTTAATACGATTACAACAGAAAGCAACAAACTCCAGTCGGCAACCATCGGAGTAAATACTTTCAGCAGGATGCTCATCAAGGCAAAGGCAGCAGCTCCTTTCGAAACGACAGAAAGGTAGGCACTGACGGTTGTTGGAGCTCCCTGATAAGTATCAGGTGTCCACATATGGAAGGGAACAAGACTCAGTTTGAATCCTAATCCGGCGAAGAACAGTACCATTGCCAGTATCTGAAGCGGACTTCCTACCAGTTGTGTACTCAGGTCATTGAAATACATCGTTCCACAAGTACCATATACTAATGATAAGCCATAAAGCATTAATCCTGATGAGAACATGGCATTTAAAATGAACTTAGCTCCGGCTTCAGCACTATGGTGGCGATATTTATCGAATGCAACAAGACAAGCCATTGGGATGCTGGCAAGCTCCAGTCCGACATAGAACAGCAGGAAGCTGCCTGCACTGACCATATAGTACATACCCAGTAGGGTAGAAAGTGTCAGTAAATAAAATTCACCTGCCTTATGGCGAGTGTCTTCACGGTTCAGCCAAGTGTCTGCTTGCATAAATACCAGCAAGGTTCCCAATGTAAGAATAATTTTTACGACAGAGGTCATCGGAGTATTTTGAAACATGCCTCCAAATGCCTCTCCACTGGCGGTAGAACCGAATATATTATTAAGTAGCAGGATAACGAGCAATGCGCAGGAAAGTCTTTGCATGTTTTTCGGAGACGGTGTCTTCTGAAATAAATCGGCAAGTAGCACGATTATCAGAATGATTGCCAAACCGATTTCTGCCTGCATAGTATGTATAGTTGTTATGATATCCATAATGCGTTATAATTGACAAAGTTGTGAAATAATAGGTTCTACACTGCCGCTGATTACATGGCTTACCCAGTAAGGAGCCAGACCTAATCCAGCTACAGCCACGATAAGGCAGATGACGGCGAAGCGTTCATCCCAAGTAGCATCGGTCAGTTTCAGATGTTCTGGGTTGGTGCAGGTACCATATAGTATCTTACCAACTACACGCAAGATGTAGACTGCGGTAATGACGATACTCATTGTAGCAATGATGGTGCATACACGGTGGAAAACATCTGCATGCTGGAAAGATCCAACGAATACAGTCATTTCTGCAACGAAACCGCTTAAGCCCGGAAGACCGAGGTTAGCAAGTCCGGCAATAACGTATCCTACAGAAAGGAAAGGCATAATTTTCATCAGGCCACTTAACTGGCGGATATCACGCGTATGTGTACGGCCGTAAATCATACCGATTAATGCGAAGAACAAGGCTGTCATTAATCCGTGGCTCAACATCTGGAGAATAGCACCTGTTGCACTTACCTTTGTCATCATCAGCAGAGCAAAAAGCACCAGTCCGCAGTGGCTTACTGAAGAGTAGGCATTGATGTATTTCAAGTCGGTTTGTACTACCGCACTGAAAGCACCGTATACCACTGAAATGGTCGTCAGTACCAAGAAGAAGTCTCCCCAAATAGCAGCACCGGTAGGCATCAGGAACATGGCGATACGGAAGCATCCGTAGCCTCCCAGTTTCATCAATACACCGGCATGCAACATAGAAACGGCAGTCGGTGCTGAAGCATGACCATCGGGGCTCCATGTATGGAAAGGGAATAAAGCACCCAGTACACCAAATCCGAGGAATACCATCGGGAAGAAAATACGCTGCATTTCGGTTGGTATCTGTAACTTGACAATCTCAAGGATGTTCATGGTTTCACCTCCGGCACCGTAGAAGATACCCAGAATACCAATCAGCAAGAAGGCGGAACCTCCCATCAACATCAGTGTCAGTTTCATTGCTGCATATTCTTTTTTACCACTACCCCATACACCGATAAGCAGGTACATTGGAATCAAGGCAACTTCGTAGAACATGAACATGGTGAAAAGGTCAGTAGAAATAAAGAAACCGAATACTCCTGTGCTCAATAAGGTAAACCAGAGGAAATATTCTTTAGTCAATGGTTTCAGTTTCCATGATGCAAAGGTTCCCGTAAAGACGATGATGGAACTCAGTAATAGCATTACTACAGAAATACCATCTACACCAACCGAATAAGCAATATGCAATGGAGCATACCAGGTAATGCTGTCTGTGAATAACATTTCTTCTGTAGCTCCGCCGTTTCGTAGTCCTATATAAGAAACTGTCAGGTAGGCAGCAAGAATCAACAGAAGTGTTGAGCCGGCTACCATTACTCCTCTTACCTGGTTCACGTTGCGCGCGATCCATAGTCCGAGCAACATGAGCAGAGGAATTAAAACAAAAAGACTTAATATATTCATAATACTAATAACATGACGGTTAATACTATAACTCCGCCCAGGAACCACATGGTGTAGCTCTGAACTTTACCATTTTGTAGAGGTTGTACGCTTTCGCCGGCAGCATTGGTACTCCATGCCATGAAGTTCATGAACTGGTCGATAACGTGACGGTCGAACCATGCAAGTGGAGTAGAGATGCAGCGGAAAATAATCTTCTTGGTGACGAACATCCAGATTTCATCCATATAGAAGCGTCTGTATGCTGCACGATGCAAGGTACTGAAACGTTTTGCCAGCATGTCTGCAACGGGCTGTTTATCGCGTGCGTACATCCATGTAGCAAGTACAATAGCTATGACAGCTACGATGACACTGGTTATAGCTACTTGTGCGTTGAGGTGAATATCGTATGCTTCACCGTTAGCCGAAACAAAGTGTCCGAAAGGAAGAATCCATCCGCAGACGATGGTTACGGCAGCAAGGAACATCAGCGGGAAGGTCATAGTCAGAGGACTTTCGTGAGGAACGTGTTCTGCATGAAGTTCTTTGTTTTCTGTACCCCAGAAGATTCCGTAGTATAAGCGGAACATATAGAAAGCTGTCATACCAGCAATGATTGTCATGATCCATCCCATTATCGGGCTGAACTGAAAGCAGGCAGTCAGAATCTCATCCTTCGAGAAGAAACCGGAGAACGGAGGAATACCGGCAATGGCCAGACAGGCAATCAGGAATGTGATGTGAGTGATAGGCATGTATTTGCGAAGTCCTCCCATGGTAGACATTTCGTTGCTATGTACTGCGTGGATAATACATCCGGCTCCTAAGAACAGTAAGGCTTTGAACATGGCATGAGTGAACAGGTGGAACATTCCTGCCATATAACCTAAACCACCTTCGTGCGGGCTGTTGGAAGTACATACACCAAGTGCAACCATCATGAAACCGATTTGTGAGATTGTTGAAAAGGCTAGTACACGTTTGATATCGCTTTGTGCACAAGCTACAGATGCTGCATAGAAAGCGGTGAATGCTCCTACATAGGCAACCCAGTGCAGGGTGTGGGGAGCAAATCCGATAAATAACGGGAACATGCGGGCTACCAGGTAGACACCTGCAACAACCATTGTTGCCGCATGGATCAGGGCGCTGACCGGAGTCGGACCTTCCATGGCATCAGGCAACCAGATGTGCAGCGGGAACATGGCACTTTTTCCGGCACCACCTACGAACATCAGTCCCAGGGCCCAAGGAAGTACCATTCCGGCTTTCATCAGTTGCTCTTCACCCGGAGTGAAAGTAAAGGTGTGCATGTAATAGCCGTAAATCAGAATACCGATCAGGAATCCCAGGTCGGCAAATCGGGTAACGATGAATGCTTTCTTGCTGGCTGCGATAGCTTCCGGTTTCGTATAGTAGAAGCCGATGAGCAAGTAAGAAGAAACACCTACCAGCTCCCAGAACACATACATCTGGAAAATATTCGTAGCGAGGACAAGTCCCAGCATGGAGAATGTAAAGAGCGACAGGAATGCGTAGTAACGCTGGAATCCTTTTTCTCCTTTCATGTAACCGAATGAGTAGATGTGTACCATCAGGCTGACTGTAGAGATGACTACCAGCATCATGACCGAAATAGGATCGAGCAGGATTCCCATGTCAATATGAAGGGAGTCGGTGAAAGGCAGCCACTGGATGTTCCACGGAGTCAGTGTCGGGAATACTCCTTCGGCAGTACGTGGCGCTGTAAAGTAATTGATAGCGGTGAGGTAACTCAATACGGTAACTATGGCCAGTGAGAGAGTTCCGATCAGCCCCGCTACACGATGCTTCATGAACATGCCTGTCAGTCCTAGGATCAGGAAGCTTAGCACAGGCAGTGCGAGTATCAGAATTGTATATTCCATAATCAAAATACTGTTTTAGTTATCCTTTCAGATCGGTAATATCGTCGGTCAAGATTTGTTTGATATTGCGGTACACATTAATAATAATGGCAATGGCAACAGCGGTTTCTGCGGCTGCGATAGCGATACCAAACAGACTGAAGAAATGACCTTCCAAATGATCCGGAAAAAGGTAACGATTGAATACTGCAAAGTTGATGTTTGTTGCGTTCAGCATAAGCTCTACCGAGATGAGCAGGGCAAGCAGGTTTTTACGGGTAAAGAATCCATAAATTCCGCAGAACATCATAATGGTACTGATGACCAGATAATGTATTACGTGTATTTCTATTTCCATAATCGTAATTTTTTATTTTTCCTTTCTTGCTATCAGAATACCACCGATCATACATGCCAGCAACAAGATGCTGACTACTTCGAACGGCAGAACAAACTGGTATTTTCCGGTACCGATCAGTGCCAGACCGATTTCGCGAGCCGGTAATTCCACGCCTTGCGGAATCATGTTAAGCGCAAATCCGTTGGTGAAGACCAGGAACAATACCAATGCAGCTCCAATGACTGTCGTAAGCAGTACGCTGACAAGTTTGGCACGGTTCATCCGGTATTTCATGTCTTTGTCCGACTGGGTCAGCAGGATGGAGAATACATATAATACAACGATACCTCCAGCGTATACCATTAACTGTACAGCACCCAGGAAGGTATATCCCAATACGCCATAAATAGCTCCGGTGCCGAACAGCACGAAAAGCAGATAAGTGGCGGCACGTAAGATTTTTCCAGTTGTTACTGCCAGTACGGAAAATACTGCAATAGCTGCTGCAACAACATAGAATACGATTTCTTGAAGTGTTAATTCCATATTCTCTCCTTTTTATTTAGCAAGTGTTGAACCTTCGTGGTTTAGTGTCAGCAGGAGCTTATCTTTTTCGAAGACTGCATTTTCAAAATCGTTGGTGAACTTGATAGCTCCATGAGGGCATGCGTTGACGCATAACTCACAGAACATGCATGAGCCCAGATTGTATTGGTATTTCACTAAAACCTTTTTCTTTTTACCATCTTCATCTTCGCGCATTTCAGAAATAACCTTGATGGTGCCGTTAGGGCAGGACATCTGGCACAAGCCGCAGGCTATGCAGTGATGATGGTTCTCACTGTCGTGTATCATAACAAGCTTTGCGCGGTGACGTTCGGGGATATGCAGCGTAGTATGACGGTTTTCCGGATACTGTTCGGTTACTTTGGGCTGCCAGAATACTTTCATGGACGTGCGCATACCGATCAGCAGGCTCTTTACTCCTGAAGCAAATCCTTTTATATATTCACTAAAACTTTCCATAATGTTTTGTTGATAGCAATTCCTATCTTATCGGTTGATTAAAATGTTAATCCAAAAACTTTACATAAGGCCATAACCAGCAGTACAACCAGTGAAAGTGGCATCAGGTATTTCCATTCCAGTGTAAGTACTTGGTCGATACGCAGACGAGGGAATGTCCAGCGGATCCACATCAGCAGGAAAACAATGAAGAAAGTTTTTCCTACGAACCAGATTGCACCCGGAATATAATCCATGACAGCGTTGAATCCGTCCAGTCCGGCGATATGCAATGGCATCCAGCCTCCCAGGAAGAGGGTAGTGGCGATACCGGCAGTAATGAATAAGTTCAAGTATTCGGCCAGGTAGAAGAATCCGAAGTGCATACCGGAATATTCGGTATGATAACCTGCGGTAAGTTCTTGTTCTGCTTCTGCCAGGTCGAACGGACCACGGTTGGCTTCTGCGTTACCGGCAATCAGATAAATAATGAATGCTGCGATAGCCGGAATGTGTCCCTTGAAGATATTCCATCCGTCAGCTTGTCCGCTTACGATTTGTTGGATATCCATGGTACCGCTCAGCATGACCATTGTCAGTACCGTCAGTCCGATAGAAAGTTCATAACTGATAATCATGGCACCGCTTCGTACGGCTCCGATGATGGTATATTTGCTGTTACTACTCCATCCGGCGAGCAGGATACCCAAAACACCGATAGATGAGGCAGCAAGTACAAAGAAGATACCGATGTTCATGTGAAGAATTTCTCCTCCCTTATTCCATGGCAGGCATGAAAAGGTAAGAATGGAAGCCAGTATAACCAAGAAGGGAGCAAGGTTATAAAGAAAGTGATCGGAGTTCTTCAGTTCGATGATTTCCTTTGTCAGGATTTTGATAACGTCGGCTGGTACCTGTAGCAAGCCTCCTTTACCTCCTACACGATTCGGGCCGATACGGCACTGGAAAGCTGCGCAGACTTTACGCTCCATATAGATTAATATGATGGCAAGTACGGCATACAGTACCAAGATTACTACGCCTACTACCAGTCCTTCCAGAAAGATGGCCAGCCCTTCTGGCATCGCGCTGCATAATGCGGAGTGGATTGCCAGAAAAAGTGGTTCAAGATTATAATAATCTAAAAACATATACTTTTTAAATTAGAAATGATAAATTAAGAAAGAGATTATCTGTCTATATCCGGAATTACATAATCCAGTGTTCCTCCGATAGCAATCAAGTCGGCAATCTTATTGCCTTTACAAATTGTATCGAGGGCATGCACCAGTGGAAGTCCGGTAGAACGGTAATGCAAACGGTAAGGCGTCTTGTCACCATGGCTTTCCAGCATTACACCAAATTCTCCACGGCTGGTTTCTACAGCTGCTGAGTAATTACCTTCCGGTAACTTGATGATTGGCTTGGTCTTTACACGATATTCTCCTTCCGGAATGTTGTCTATCAACTGTTCGATGATATGGCATGATTCCATAATCTCATCCATACGTACCATGTAACGTGCAAATGAATCACCTTCTGTATAAGTGATTTCCTTGAAATCTACTTTATCGTACATGGCATAAGGATGATGTTTGCGGACATCATTTGCCCAGCCAGAAGCACGTCCGGAACCTCCTGTTACTCCCAGTGAAATGGCGTCTTCACGACTCAGCACACCGATTCCTTTCAGACGGGTAGTGGCAATCACGTTTCCTGTAAAGATATCGTGATAGTCTTTGATGACACTGCGCAAGTGCTTGATGAATTCTTTTACTTTGCGCTGGAAGTCTGGATGCAGATCAGCTTGTACACCACCAATCATGTTATAGTTCTGTATCAAGCGTCCGCCGGTTGTCTCTTCGAAGATGTCGAGAATCATTTCACGCTCACGGAAGCCGTAGAAGAACGGAGTCAGACCTCCCATATCCATTACCAGACAAGAATAGAACAGCAAGTGAGAATCGATACGCTGGAGTTCGTCCATGATGGTACGGATGTACTGTGCACGTTCGGATATCTCGATGCCCGCTGCCTTTTCAATACACATACACAATGCATGGCGGTTCTGATGTGCACTCAGATAATCCAGACGGTCGGTCAGTGCGAGTGTCTGCAGATAAGTCAAACTTTCGTTCATCTTCTCGATACCACGGTGGATATAACCACAGATAGGATCGACTTTGCTGATGGTTTCACCTTCGAGTGAGGTACGCAAGCGAAGAACACCGTGAGTTGACGGGTGCTGTGGCCCGATATTGACCACAAAATCTTGTTGCCCGAAAACGATATTTTTCTTATCGGCAATGGTCCCGTCCGGATTGAGGTAATATTCATCAGTAATATCGGCATTTTCTTCGTTCTCCATATTCAGTGGATTAGAATTCATGTCGTAATCTTTACGCAACGGATAGCCTTTCCAGTCTTCACGCAAGAACAGGCGTCGCATATCCGGGTTATTCAGGAAACGAATACCGAAGAAATCGAATACCTCGCGTTCTTTGATTTCCGCTGTTTTCCACAAGTCGCAAACCGACGGTAGATAAGGGTGTTCGCGGTCGGTTGTTGATGTCTTGAGTACGATGCGGTTGTAAGTCTTGCTTGATTCCAGATAATAAAGTGCTCCCAGACCGCTTTCCTGCCAGTCCATTCCTACAATATCTCGCAGGAAGTCCATCGGTTCGTCCTTGTCATTTCTCAAGGCTTCGGCTACTTGATGGAACGATTCTGCCGGAATGGTTATCACTTGGTCACCTTGCTCGGCAATAGTGATATCGGGCACTAATCGGGAAATTTTTTCTGTTATATTCATAAATCGCTATTTTCCTATCGTTTACTATTTTTCACTCTCCTTTTGTGATTCGGGATTCTTTTCCTGACGGTTTACGCCTCCAAGGAATTTCTCTACTTTTATTTTACGCTGGAGTTGCATCATACCGTAGTAAAAAGCTTCCGGACGTGGAGGACATCCCGGAATATATACGTCGACCGGAATGATTTTATCGATACCATTAACTACGTGGTAGGACTTGATAAATGGCCCTCCTGAAATAGTACATCCACCTACGGCAATAACATATTTCGGTTCTGCCATCTGGTCGTACAGACGTTTTAGTACCGGAGCCATTTTATAAGTGATTGTTCCCAGTACCATAATCATGTCAGCCTGTCGAGGAGAGTTACGGGTTACTTCGAATCCGAAACGTGCCATATCGTAACGTGCTGCTCCCAATGCCATGAATTCGATGGCGCAGCAGCTGGTACCGAAGGTAAGCGACCAGAGTGAATTACTTCTTCCCCATTCGATAAGTTCATCGATTGTTCCGATGATGATTCCTGCACCGTCGCGGTTCAGTTCGTCTACCATGCGTTGCAAGTAGTCGTTGTTCTTGAACTCATCGTATTTCATTGAGCGGATTTGAGGTTTCTTTATTTCCATTCCAGCGCTCCTTTCCGCCAAGCATATGCCAGGCCCAATATTAATACTAATAAGAAAAATGCCACACACACCAGTGCATAGGTTCCGACTTCGTTGACTACTACTGCCCACGGAAACAAGAATACTGTTTCAATATCGAACATCAAGAACAGGATGGCAAACAGGTAATATCCTACCTTAAATTGTACCCATGACTGTCCTCGGGTCGGTATACCACATTCGTAAGGTTCTCCTTTCTGTGGATTGAACGACCGCGGTGCAATAAGCTTTGCGATTGTCATAGCGGCTACCACCAGAGCTATGGCCGTCAGAATGACGACAATTAAAAATGTGAAAAACATAAATAAAACTTTATATTGATAAATCGAACATATAACTTTTATATGGTAAAACGCTCTTTACCATATAAAGAGGAAAATGAATATTGAGTATCTCTATCGTTATAGAGAAACTAAATCAATATTTTTTCCAGTGTATAGATATAATAGGAGATTCTTTTGTTTAAAGGAGGGTGATTGAAGCATGCGAAACGTACTTGTCTGCTCACACCATATTCTATTTGGCAGAGAGGATTGGTCGCATTTCGTAATGCAGACTTAAAGTCATAAGTATTGACCTTATGAGCAATTATGGTTCTGTTTGGTATATCTGTATTGTTTTGTGTTGACAAATACTGAAGCGTTCTTTCGGATGGTTGCTGAGGTTCCTGAAGTTCGCTGTAGGTAGAATCAAATTGAAAAGAGAATTTTTTATTGTCTGTTAATGAGGGTGCATAAACAAGATTCCCTATAATCGTTATTATAAGGAAAGAAAAGAGAATTGCAATTATCCTTATTTGTTTACCCATCATTAATACCCATCTGAAAACGGCTGCAAAGATACACATTTATTTTTAGTCTTTTTAGGAGGATTGTATAAAAAAACAAAATCTCTGTTGCTTGATGTGAGGAAAATTAGGTCATTTTTAAGGACTGAAAGTTGCTGGGCCAAGTAAGAAAATATGAAGTTATTGTTGATATTTTTGTTCTATTTTTATTTTGTGCTGATAGCGAACTGTCGTACCGTAGGGTTTCCTTTGGTTGGATCTGATAAGAGTTTACTAAAATGTCTGTTTTGACAGCGTTGGAAATGTGAATTGTGTGTATATTTTAGGGAAATTCTTTTATAGATTCTTTCAGGCATATACAAATAAACAAGAACTATATTCCAATTCAGTATTAAAATCGGAATATAGTTCTTGTTTTGTCAGTTAAAGAATTTCTCCAGCTTCTTTATCATCATACCCAGACAGAATACTACAACATGGTCGTTTTCCATGATCGTTGTATTACCTGTAACCAGGATACCTTCTCCGTTTCTGATAAGTCCTCCGATTGTTGCTCCTTTGGGAAGGCCTACGTCTTTCACCTGAGAACGTGTAATACGTGAACCGGCTTTAACTGTAAATTCGGCAACATCGGCATTGGCGAAGGTCAGACACTTTACATTCGAAACGTCGGCATCCAGCATCATCTGGTATATGTGACTAGCTGCGATAAATTTCTTATTGATTACCGTACCGATATCCAGACTTTCTGCCATACTGATATAGTCAATATTTTCTACTTCGGCTACTGTCTTGGTTATTCCCAAACGTTTGGCAGCCAGACAGGCAAGGATATTGGTTTCTGAGTTTCCCGTCAGTGCTACAAAGGCTTCCGTATTTTTGATGCCTTCTTCCAGAAGAAGCTCCATATCTCTTCCGTCACCATTAATAATCATAACTTTGTCATCCACTAATTCCGTCAATCGGTTACAGCGGTTGAAGTCACTTTCGATGATTTTGGTACGCATATATTCCGGCATGTATTGTACGGTTCGTACGGCAATCCGGCTACCTCCCATAATCATGACATTACGAATATCAGCTTCATTTTCTTTACCGGCTATCTTCCGAATGTAAGGAATATATTTCTTTGTAGTGGTGAAATACACGATATCGTTTAGCAGGATGGCATCATCACCTCGTGGAATAATCGTTTCGCTTCCTCGCTTAATAGCTACGATGTGAAAAGGAATATTTCTTCCTCCCAGCTCGTGAAGGGGGACATTCAGTATTTCTGCTGTTTCTCGCATTTTCGTTCCCAGTAGTACAAGTGCTCCTCCGGCAAATTCCCACCATTGGCGAATCCAGCTCATCTTGACAGCATCTACAATTTCTTTTGCTGCCAGCATTTCAGGATAAATAAGAGAGTCCACCCCCAGCTTGGCGAAAAACTCCTTATGTTTGGGAAGCAGGTATTCATAATTATTAATACGAGCTACCGTTTTTTTTGCTCCTAAGCTGGTCGCAAGCATACAAGCTGTCATGTTCCGGCTTTCGTCAGGAGTAACTGCAATGAATAGGTCGGCTCCTGCCACTCCAGCTTCTTTTAGTCCCGAAATGGAGGTCGGGGAAATGTTTACGGCCAGCAGGTCGAAGTTGCTTCCCAGCCTGCCAAGTCTTTCCTCATCGTCGTCCATTAGGATAATATCTTGTTTCTCACCCGATAAGAGTTTGGCCAAGTGTGTCCCTACAGCACCTGCGCCGGCAATGATAATCTTCATGAGTTCAGAATATGGATTAATGTATTATATATACCTGTTTGGTCTATGCCACAAATAGCATGTAAGGCGCCAACTGGACCATGTTGGATGAAATGATCCGGAATGCCCAGACGTTTGACCATCGGAGTATAGTTGTTATCTGACATAAATTCCAGAATAGCGCTGCCCATTCCTCCTTTTAGCACTCCGTCTTCTACAGTCACTATACGCGAAAATTTTTTTCCTATTTCGTGTAATAATGCTTCGTCCAAAGGTTTCAGGAAACGGAGATCGTAGTGGGCAATGCTGCATTTTTGTGTACTTTCGGCTTCGGCAATGGCTTTGGCAGCTGTATTGCCAATCGGTCCAATTGTGATGACAGCTAAATCGGAGCCGTCTTTCAACTTTCTGCCCTTTCCAACTTCTACAGCTTCCAGTGGACATTCCCAGTCTGTAAGTACCCCTCGTCCACGCGGATATCGGATGACGAACGGTCCTTGATCGGGAAGCTGAGCTGTATACATTAGCCGGCGCAGTTCTTGTTCGTTGTAAGGCGAAGCAATTGTCAGATTGGGGATAGGACGTAAATAGGCCATATCGAATACTCCGTGATGCGTTGGCCCGTCTTCTCCTACCAATCCGGCACGATCCAGACATAAAACGACATTAAGTTTCTGTATGGCGATATCGTGGATAATATTATCGTATGCTCGTTGCATGAACGACGAGTAAATATTACAGAAGGGAAGCAGTCCTTCTTTAGCCATTCCACCTGAAAACGTGACAGCATGACCTTCGGCGATGCCAACATCAAATGCTCGGTCGGGCATAGCTTTCATCAGAATATTCATAGAACATCCTGTCGGCATAGCAGGAGTTACACCGATTATTTTGTCGTTTTTCTTAGCCAGTTCCAGTAACGTCTTGCCAAATACATCCTGAAACAAAGGAGGCATTCCGCTTGTATCTCTTACAATTCGTTCCCCTGTTTCTTTATCAAATATACCGGGAGCATGCCAAATAGTAGCTGCTTCTTCGGCTAGTTTGAAACCTTTTCCTTTTACGGTATGGATATGAAGCAGTTTAGGTCCTTTCATGTCCTTTATTTCTTTCAGAACTTTAGTCAGGCCCAATACATCGTGTCCGTCTATCGGACCGAAGTAACGGATGTTCATTCCTTCAAAAATATTCTGTTGCTGGGTAAGCATCGACTTCAGGCTGTTGTTGAAACGGATCAGGCTTTTCCGACGTTCTTCATTCAGTACTCCCCATTGATGCAGCTTTCTGGAAATTTTGTACCGTAACCGGTTGTAACCTTCCGATGTTTGCAGGTTCAGTAAATATTGTTTCATTCCTCCTACACTGCGGTCGATTGCCATGTTGTTGTCATTCAGGATAATCAGTAAGTTGTTAGGAGTAGAAGAAGCATTGTTCAATCCTTCGAAGGCCAGTCCTCCACTCATAGAACCGTCTCCAATTACTGCCACGACATGGCGGTCTTCTTCACCTTTTCGGGCTGCTGCTACAGCCATACCCAAAGCTACGGAGATAGAATTTGAGGCATGTCCACAAGTAAACGTATCGTATTCGCTTTCCGCCGGTGAGGGAAAAGGACATAATCCGTTTAGCTTTCGGTTTGTACAAAAGCGATCCCGGCGTCCGGTCAGTATCTTGTGTCCGTACGCTTGATGTCCAACGTCCCATACAATACGGTCGTAGGGCGTATTAAATATATAATGAAGAGCTACCGTAAGCTCGATAACTCCCAGACTTGAGCCAAAGTGGCCAGGGTTACGTGAAAGTTCATCTATGATTTTATCTCTGAGTTCCCGGCAGACCTCAGGTAAAGACTCGACAGGAAGTTGACGCAAATCCTTCGGGCTATCTATTTTATTCAACAATTCGTAAGAAATGGGTTGTTCCATCCGATCTTTATTCAATATTAATTTCACAAAAATACGATAAATATGTGTATTGTGTTTACATTTGCACAAAAAATAATGAACAGTGTGTGCATATGGAGTTTAGAACGAAAGTAGAATTGCCTGTTGGACAAGGAGAAATTCGTCATTCGGATTCAATTTCGTTATGGGGATCTTGTTTCGCTGAAAATATAGGGAAACTGTTGTCTGATAATAAGTTCGATTGTGATGTCAATCCTTTTGGTATCTTATATAATCCCCTGTCAATAGCAAAATCTATGTCTATATTGCTTGATGGCAAAACGTATCATGAGGAAGATTTACGTTTTGACAAAGGGATATGGTACAGTTTGATGCATCATAGTTCGTTCTCTTCGACAGACCAGTCGGAATGTCTGGAAAAAATAAACCTCCGCATCGTGAAAGGTAGAGAAATGCTTGGAAAAGCCCGATGGATTATTTTTACGTGGGGAACGGCACGTGTGTACGAATGGAAGGAAACAGGCGAGATTGTTGGCAATTGCCATAAGTTACCCGACCGACTGTTCACGCGTAGGTTACTGGGAGTGGAAGAGGTTGTATCGGTTTTTGGTTCCTTGCTTAAGAAAATACATCTGATAAATCCGGATGCGCAATTTCTGTTTACAGTTAGTCCGATACGGCATGCCAAAGATGGTATGCACGGCAATCAACTGAATAAGGCTGTATTACTGTTGGCCATCGAAAAGTTATGTCGGGAAATTCCATCGTGCCATTATTTCCCTTCGTACGAGATTATGTTAGATGAATTGCGTGATTACCGTTTTTATGCCGATGATATGCTTCATCCTACTCCACTTGCCGTAAATTATATATGGGAGTGTTTTTGTAGCAGCTTCTTTACGGCAGATACATTACGTATAATGAAAGACTGGCAAGAAATAAGAAAAGCTCTCGAACATCGTCCATTTGATGCTAAATCGGAAGCTTATTATACTTTTCTAAGTCAAATTATGTTAAAGATAGAAAGGTTAAAAGAAAAATTCCCGTACTTAGACGTACAAAATGAAATAGCATTATGTCAAACTCGATTGAAGAAATAACCTCCGTCATCGGAGCTAACAGAATAGGAAATCATGCGGCGAGCATTGACTGGATTCTTACAGACAGCCGCTCCTTATGCTTTCCTGAGGAAACTTTGTTTTTCGCTCTGAAGACAAAACGTAACGACGGACACAAATATATACCGGAACTTTATGCCAGAGGTGTAAGGAATTTTGTGGTAACTGATGTCCCGGAAGATCTTTCTCATTACTCTGATGCTAACTTCCTGCAAGTAGCCAATACGCTGAAGGCTTTGCAACGTTTGGCAGCCAAGCACCGGGAACAATATCAGGTACCTGTTGTAGGAATTACAGGCAGTAACGGAAAGACGGTTGTAAAAGAATGGATTTATCAGTTGCTAAGTCCGGAAAAAGTAATAACTCGTTCTCCACGAAGCTATAATTCGCAGATAGGTGTTCCATTGTCCGTATGGATGATGAACGAACATACCGAGCTTGGCATTTTCGAGGCTGGTATTTCTGAAATGGGAGAAATGGAGGCCTTGCAACCTATTATACAACCTACGATTGGTGTACTGACCAATATAGGAGGGGCACATCAGGAGAATTTTACTTCATTGCAGGATAAATGTATGGAGAAACTCCAACTGTTTAAGGACTGTGATGTGATTATATACAATGGCGACAATGAACTGATAAGCAATTGTGTTTCGAAATCGCTGTTGACTTCTCGTGAAATAGCATGGTCGACGAAGGATAATGAGCGTCCGTTATTTATCGAAAAGATAGAGAAAGACAATGAAGGAACTACCATTAAATATCGTTATTTGGGTTTTCTGAAAGAATATCGTATACCGTTCATCGATGATGCTTCTATTGAAAACTCCTTGAATGCTCTTGCTGTGGCATTGTATCTGATGGTGTCTCTCGAAGATATAGCCGAACGTATGGCGCATCTGGAGCCGGTTGCCATGCGTCTGGAGGTAAAAGAGGGGAAAAATGGCTGTGTCTTGATAAACGACAGTTATAATTCTGATTTTGCATCTCTTGACATTGCTCTCGACTTTATGGCACGCCGCACGGAGGACAAAGCACGTCGGCGTACACTTATCTTGTCGGATATACTGGAAAGCGGACAGCCCAGCAAGCTTCTTTACCGTCAGGTTGCCGATTTGGTACACAGCCGTAAGGTGGACCGTATTATTGGGGTGGGAGAAGAAATCTCTGCCGCTGCTCCTCGTTTTGAAATAGAAAAGCAGTTTTTCCGTACTACTGCCGAACTGATAGAATCGGGTATACTTAACTCATTGCGTAACGAAGTTGTATTGATAAAAGGTGCACGTGCCTTTCATTTTGATGATATAACCGATTTGCTGGAACTGAAGGTGCATGAAACGATTCTTGAAATTAATCTGGAAGCACTTGTCGATAACCTGAATCATTACCGTAACAAGCTGAAACCGGATACCAAAATGGTATGTATGGTGAAAGCTTCTGCCTATGGTGCCGGTTCGTTTGAAGTAGCAAAGACCCTGGAGGACCATCGGGTAGATTATCTTGCCGTAGCAGTTGCCGATGAAGGTGCCGATTTACGTAAGGCAGGAATCAATAGTTCCATCATTATCATGAATCCAGAACTGACTGCATTCAAGACAATGTTCGACTACAAGCTGGAACCGGAAGTATATAGTTTTCATTTGCTCGAAGAGCTGATAAAGGCAGCCGGACGTGAGGGTGTTTCCAATTTCCCGATACACATCAAGATTGATACCGGTATGCACCGGTTGGGCTTTGCTCCTGAAGAAGTACCTTATCTGGTAGACCGTTTGCATCGTCAGTCGGCAGTAATACCTCGTTCTGTATTCTCTCATTTGGTAGGAAGTGATGCAGAGCGATTTGACTCTTTTACGCGTCGTCAGATTGAAACATTCGAGGCTGCGGCTGCCGAACTTCAGGCTGGATTCAATCATAAGATTTTACGTCATATTTGCAATACAGCAGGTATCGAACGTTATCCGGGAGCACAATTCGATATGGTACGTTTAGGCATCGGATTGTATGGCATTGATCCTTTTACAAATAAAATTCTGCATAATGTCGGGACGCTGAAGACCACCATTTTACAAATACATAATGTGCCTGCTGATGAAACGGTGGGTTACAGTCGAAAGGGAGTACTGAACCGTGATTCAAGGATAGCTGCCATTCCTATCGGATATGCCGACGGATTGAACCGTCATTTAGGCAACGGTAATGCTTACTGTCTGGTAAACGGCCAGAAAGCACCTTATGTAGGTAATATTTGTATGGATGTTTGTATGATTGATGTAACTGACATCGATTGTAAGGAAGGCGACAAAGCCATTATATTTGGGGATGATTTGCCGGTAACTGTGCTTGCCGATAAACTTAATACAATTCCTTATGAGATATTGACCAGCGTTTCTAATCGTGTAAAGCGTGTCTATTATCAGAATTGATTCATACAGAATAGTTTAAAGATATATTCATTCATTAAGAAATCCTTGTATACACTTTTGTATATGAGGATTTTTCTTTTTGAAAATAGGTCAGTTATTGCACTTCAAAGCTTAAAAAGTAAACAGTTTTGTCGGTCCTTTAAGCTATTTTTGTTATCAGTAAAAGTTTGTTTAATTGAACAATTGCATGATAATAATATGAAAAACGTAAAATCTTTATTCCTGAAAGGGGCATTTGTCTGTTCGCTGATGTTTGCGGCATTGCCTTTACATTCCGAGAACTATCCTTATCGTAGTGATGTACTATGGGTAACTGTACCCGATCATGCCAACTGGTTGTATAAGACAGGAGAAAAGGCTGAGGTGGAAATTCAATTCTATAAGTACGGTATTCCTCAGGATGGTCTGGAAGTGAAATATGAACTGGGAGGTGATATGATGCCTGCCGATAAGACCGGTTCGGTGAAATTGAAGAATGGTCGGGCAGTAATTGATATGGGAACAATGAAAGTCCCCGGATTCCGTGACTGTCGTCTGGTGGCTGTCGTAGATGGAAAGGTTTATAAGCATCATGTGAAGGTTGGTTTTTCACCCGAGAAATTACAGCCTTATACACAGCTTCCGGCTGATTTTAACCAGTTCTGGGAGAAGAATCTGGCAGATGCAGCCCGTTGCCCGATGAAATATACTATCGAGCCGGCTCCTGAATATGCAACGGAAAAGGCTGATTGCTATTTAGTGAAATTGCAATGTTTTCGTCCGGGTTCATATATTTACGGTTATCTCACTCGGCCGAAAGCATCCGGGAAATACCCGGTCGTATTTTGTCCGCCGGGCGCTGGAGTAAAAACCATTAAGGAACCGAAGCGACATATTTATTATGCGGAGGAAGGATGTATCCGGTTTGAAATGGAGATTCACGGTCTGAATCCAGAAATGTCTGCTGAGGACTTTAAGGAAATATCTTCGGCTTTTGGGAACTACCTGACTAACGGACTCGATAATCGTGATAATTATTATATGAAGAAAGTTTATATGAGCTGTATACGTGCTATCGATTTTCTTACTTCACAGTCGGACTGGGACGGAAAGAATGTGATCGTTCAGGGAGGAAGTCAAGGTGGCGCACTTGCCCTTGTTACCGCAGGATTGGATAAACGGGTAACGGCTTGTGTTGCGAATCACCCGGCATTGGGTGACATGGCTGGATATAAAGCCGGACGTGCCGGAGGATATCCACATTTCTTTAAAAATTATCAGGGAATGGATACCCCCGAAAAGATTAATACTATGGCATATTATGATGTAGTTAACTTTGCCCGCCAGATAAATATTCCGGTATATATTACGTGGGGATACAATGATAACACGTGTCCACCCACTACCAGTTATATTGTTTATAATGTATTGAGCTGTCCGAAGGAAACGCTTATTACACCGATAAACGAACATTGGACTTCCGATGATACGGAATACGGACAATTGAAATGGATTCAGAAGCATCTTAAATGATACCGTATTGGTGGAAATGCTTTCAGACTTTATCAGGGAGTAATATCATCGATAAATGTTAGCTGAGGCTGGGATTCCCTTGTTTCTTGTCTTGGGGTGGAGAAACTGACAGGCAGAGGCAAGGGAATCTGTTGTGTTGTCTTGAAAAAAACGTGTGCGGGTTTTCCTGATGTTTTGTACAAAAAAAATTGGATTTTGTACAAAAGGGAAAAATGTTTGTACAAATTTTGCCTGAAATCTCGTCTTGTTTGAAACGAAAGAGCAATAAAAATCCCCTTTACATTCTTGACGATTTTGAATGTAAAGGGGGAGAAGAGTTATTTAAACTCGTGTAGTATGTATTATACCTTAACCAGTTTGTATTTAGGTACTAATATTTTCATGATGATCCATCCGATGAGATAAGCTACTGCACAGATACTGAAAATAATGAAATAGCCGGCAGCTTTACCTTCGAATCCCATGAACGTCATGTTTGTTTCGGCAGCATAGTCGAACAGACGTCCTGATCCCATGTTGATAAAGAAAGAACCGATACCTCCTGCCATACCACCAATTCCGATGATAGTTGCAATAGTACTCTTAGGGAACATATCACCAACTACCGAATAGATGTTGGCCGACCACGACTGATGTGCAGCTCCTGCAATACCGATAATGATAATCGGATACCAATATGAGTAATTGCCTAATGGTTGGGCGAATAGTGCCAGAAGTGGGAACAGGGCAAAAATAAACATGGCCTGCATGCGTGCTACATAAGGATTCTTGCCGGTCTTGTTGATGATAATAGTCGGTAGTTTTCCTCCATAGATTGAGAGCATCGTAATAGCATATAAGACGAATATCAGCATTTGGGCAGTTGGTGTATCGGAAGAGAAACCATATACATCCGAAATATATGCCGGTGTCCAGAATAAGTAGAACCACCATACTCCGTCGGTCATGAACTTACCAAAGAATACAGCCCATGTCTGGGGAAATTTAAAGCATTGCAGAAATGATATCTTTTGGTTATCAAAATCACTGTTTGCTGTTTGTGAGTTTGTATTGTCGGTATCAGTAGTGTGGTTGTCCTGCTCAATATATGCCAGTTCGGCAGCATTAACATGCGGATTAGCGTGCGGTTTTTTATAAAGGAACATCCACAATCCCATCCAGATAAAGCCCAGTCCACCGATGACAACGAATGCCATTTCCCATCCGTTTCCAACGCCTATGCTTTGGAAGTAGCGTGCCAAAGGAGGTATGCTGACAGGCGCAATCAAAGCTCCTATGGTAGATCCGGCATTGAAGATGGAAGTTGAAAACGCACGGTCTTTTTTAGGGAAATATTCGGCCGTGACTTTGATGGCAGCGGGGAAGTTTCCTGCTTCGCCTGCTCCTAAAACGATACGGGCTGCGATGAAGTAATAAACGCTGGTGATGGCAATGGTTGAGGCTACGGCTCCTGTAGCAGAAAGCATGTCACTTGCGTTGTGAGCACCGATAGTCATTTCGGTAGCCCATCCGCATAATGCATGAAGGCAGGCTCCTGCCGACCAGATAAAGATAGACCAAAGGTATCCTTTTTTAGTGCCCATCCAGTCGATAAAGCGTCCGGCAAAAAGGTTGGCAATAGCATATACAATTGAAAATATAGCTGTGATATCTCCGTAGTTGGAGTCAGTCCAGTGGAACTCTGGAGCGATAAAGTCCTTCCACGTCAGCGAAAGAACTTGTCGGTCAAGGTAGTTTACGGTAGTTGCAAAAAATAACATTCCACAGATTACCCATCTGAAGTTTGTCATTTTCTCTTCTACTTTTTGAAATGTATTCATGGTATGATATTTAAAATGTAGTTTTTCGTTAGAAGAGGAATCTTACAGCTTGTACTCTTTTTCTTTTTACGATTCCTCCTGTTTTTACTTCTTTATATTTATACTAATAAATAAATTGTCACCCCGAATGTTACAACTTTCCATGAAAAAGGAAGATTGCAATATTCGGTGCGGCAATCAGGTGCTTTTAGTGAGATATCCTGATTTTTATTTCATTTCAGTGTACGATATTTTATCCATGTCTCCGTAGTCAAGATTTTCTCCAGCCATTCCCCAGATAAACATGTAGTTGCTTGTTCCGGCTGCTGCATGGATAGACCATTCGGGCGACATGATTGCCTGTTCATTGGCCAGCCATACCAGTCTTTCTTCCTGTGGTTCTCCCATCAGGTGGCAGATCATGTTTCCGGGAGTCAGGTTAAAGTAGAAGTATGTTTCAATACGTCTGGAGTGTGTGTGAGCAGGCATTGTGTTCCATACGCTTCCGGGTTTCAGTTCAGTCAGTCCCATCTGTAACTGGCAAGGACCTTCTTCGAGCACGTTGCTTACAATCAGCTGGTTGATTACACGGTCATTGCTTTCCTCCATTTTGCCTGCTGCAAATGAATTTGCCTTAAGGGAACCCTTGCGTCCATCCAGCGTGACGAGCTGTGTTTTGTAAGACTTGTGGGCGATTGCCGAGTTCAGGTAGAATTTGGCAGGCTTCGAAGCATCCTTGCTTCGGAATGTAACTTTCTGGTTTCCTCTTCCTACATAAAGGGCTTCCTTGAAGTTGAGGGCATATTCCTTGCCGTCAACCGTTACGATTCCTTCTCCTCCGATATTGATAATGCCCAACTCACGGTTAAAAAGGAAATAAGGGGCTTTCAGTTGATCGATGGTGTCAAGTGTCAGTTCCTTATTTACAGGAACGGCTCCTCCAAAGATGAAACGGTCGTACATGGAGTAAGTCAGGTTTATCTCATCGGCTACCATTACTTTTTCCATCATAAAACTGCTGCGCAGTCTTTGTGTATCGTATGTCTTTACGTCCTGCGGGTTGCATGCTACCTGCATGTGTACGCTGGATATCTGGGCGTTTGCGCTAACGAAAGCCACGCCAAGCATCATTGCAATAGCTAACTTTTTCATATGTTCTTAATTTTATATTATTGTATTATTGATTTGTTCGAAAATAATTATTTCTGTCGGCTTTCCTTGATTATCCGTCTTCTGTTGAAAATGGCAAGTGCCAGTGTGCAGACAACGAGTATGGCGGATCCTGCAATCTTCAGGTTGTATACCAGATGGAAAATAATCCATGAGAACAGACTTGAAGCGAAGTCGAGTGCGCCTCCTTGAAATCCTTCAGGTATCTTTACAGCCGAGTCACCGGTCTTGGCAAATACGTCCTGTGCAGCCTGTGTGAAGAACGGAGCAAGATCGGTTACAAAGTATAGTCCGACGATGAGTGCTACCAGTCCGATGATGAAAGTCTTCAGGACATTACCTTTTGTTATGGGCAAAACTGCGGGAAACAGGTAGAACATTCCAGCCAGTGAAGCCAAAGGCAGGAACTGGTTACCCGGAAGGACAACGGAAAGGAAGAGTGTTACCGGAATAAGCAACAGTGAAACAACCAGTGTTGTAGGATGTCCGATGACGAGTGCCGGGCTCATACCGATATTCAGTCCGGCAGCATTTTTGAACTTTCTTGCAATAAGTTCACGGGTAGCATCTGAAATGGGCTGCAATCCCTCGATAAAGAGTGAAGTGATACGCGGGATAAGCTCCATAACTGCTCCCATCTTGATGCCCAGTCCCAGAATGGACGGGATGTTGTCTACCAGCTCCTTACTGTTTTCGCAGGCAAGCGCACCGATGGCACATCCTACAATTACTCCAAGGAAAAGCGGCTCTCCCATGATTCCGAATTTTTTCTTCATGCCTTCCGCGTCGATATTCAGCTTTTCAAATCCCGGAATTTTGTCGAGTGCCTTGTTTATCACGACGGCAAAAAGTACGAATCCCTGGCAGAACGGTTGTGGAATAGATATTCCATCCATCTTTTCATAGTATGTCTGAAACTGCTTGCTTGTCAGGTCTGCCATGATCAGTGTGATAATGTAGCAGATGATTGCGGCAAAAAATCCCCACCAGATACTGTCCGAAGCGAAATAGACTACTGCTCCGATGAATGCAAAATGCCAGTAATTCCACAAGTCGATGTTGACGGTCTTTGTCGTTTTGGTCAGCAGCATGACTATGTTGACTGCCAGACATACCGGAATGATGAATGCTCCTACTGAAGTATTGTACGCAACAGAGGCAGCAGCCGGCCATCCCATATCGAAGATACCAAGACTCAGTCCATAGATTTCGGTTACTTTTTTCAAGGGATCTCCCAAGCTGCTTGTAAGCAATGCTGTTACTACTGACAAGCCAACGAATCCAACTCCTACGAGTAAGCCGCTCTTCAGGGCCTTGCCAAATTTAATACCGATGCATACTCCTAAAATAGTAAAAATAATAGGCATCATCACCGCTGCTCCCAGACCGATGATATAGCTAAAAACTTGTTCCATAATTTGCTTTTGTCTTTCAGTAAATCGTGATATTAGGGTTAATTATTCATTTAAATTGCACCAAAAATAAACCCTTTTCTTTTAATTTGCAATTGAATTTTGATTTAATTCGAAACTTTAGTCAAATAAACAAGTCTTTTTCGTTATCGTGCACGATTATTCTATATCCGTGAATAATAAATCCACCTTTAAGCACAGAATTTCTACATTCGGGTAACTGTTTTTCCTTATATTTGTATTTATTAAAAGTTTAGTCGAGACATGAAAAACAAAAAAATTTTAGTAGGATGCCTGGGACTTATGCTTGGCATTGCCGGTATGGCTCAAACAGAAAAAAGTTTTCCAAAAGAGCAGAAACCTTGGTCGGTCCGGATGGCTGAATCGGAGATGGTCCGTAATCCGGAATCCTGGCAGGTAGATTTTCAACCTTCGCTTAAATGGGATTATTGTCATGGGTTGGAACTGGGAGCTATGATGGATGTATATGACCGTTATGGGGATTCGAAATTTTATGAATATGCTTTGGCGTATGCCGATACAATGGTCAACGAAGATGGAACGATAAAGAAATATAAGCTTACTGATTATAGTTTGGATCGTATCAATTCGGGTAAAATGCTGTTTCGTATTTATGAGCAGACGAAAGAAGGTAAATACAAGAAAGCATTAGATTTATTAAGAAGTCAGTTTGAAGGGCAGCCTCGCAATGCTGATGGAGGATTTTGGCATAAAAAGGTTTATCCCAATCAGATGTGGCTGGACGGGCTTTATATGGGAACTCCTTTCTTGGCCGAATACGCTTATCGTAACAATGAACCAGAAGCTTATCAGGAGGTGATAAATCAGATAAAAATAGTAGCACAGCATACATATGATCCGGCCAATGGCTTGTTCCGTCATGCTTGTGATGTGAGTAAGCGTGAGAAATGGGCAGATAAAGAAACAGGACAGTCACAGCATTGTTGGGGACGTGCCTTAGGCTGGTATATGATGGCTATAGTTGATAATTTGGACTTCATACCTCGACATGAACCTGGACGAGATACTGTTATTGTTATACTAAACCATATTGCCAAAACTTTAAAGAAATATCAAAGTCCGGAGGGGTTATGGTATCAGGTAATGGATAAAAGCGGGGAACCTGGGAATTATTTGGAATCTTCATGTTCTACAATGTTCGTCTATTCATTATTTAAGGCTGTTCGTAAAGGGTATATTCCCTCTTCCTATTTTACAGTAGCCCGCAAGGGATACGAAGGCATTCTGAATGAATTTATTAGAGTTGATGATAACGGGTTAGTCTCCATTACAAAAGCGTGTGCTGTTGCAGGGTTAGGTGGAAAGAATTATAGAATGGGAGATTATGATTATTATATACACGAACAGATTCGGGATAACGATCCTAAGGCTGTTGGTCCGTTTATATTGGCAAGTTTGGAGTGGGAGAGGTTACCCAAAGAAAAGCGTCGTTTTGCGGAGCCGAGGGAACTGGTTGTTGCTCAGGATGGAACAGGAGATTATGTCACTATTGCTGATGCATTGGAAGGTATTCGTGCTTTTATGGATTTTGATGTAAAGGTTTATATAAAGAAAGGTTTATATAAAGAAAAGCTAATTGTACCATCATGGTTACAGAATGTGGAAATTATAGGTGAAGATCCACAAAATACTATTATAACTTATGCCGACCATGCCAATATGAATCATATGGGTACTTTTCGTACTTATACGCTGAAAGTAGAGGGTAATCATATTACATTCCGTAATATAACGATTGAAAATAATGCTCCCCGGCTGGGGCAAGCCGTAGCTTTACATACAGAGGGTGATTGCTTGCGCTTTATTAATTGTCGTTTTTTAGGCAATCAGGATACTGTTTATACGGGGATTGGAGGTACTCGTCTATATTTTGAAAATTGTTATATTGAAGGTACGACAGATTTTATATTTGGTCCTGCAACTGCTTGGTTTGAAGGTTGTACGATATACAGTAAGGCTAATTCATATATAACGGCTGCTTCTACGCCTAAAGATATAAAATATGGTTATGTATTTAATAGATGTAAGTTGACAGCTGCTGAGGGTATTGATAAAGTTTATTTAGGAAGACCTTGGAGGCCGTATGCTTATACCGTCTTTATGAATTGCGAATTAGGAAAACATATTGTTGGAGCGGGTTGGGATAACTGGAGAAATGCCGAGAATGAAAAGACGGCACGTTATGCTGAGTATGAAAATAGTGGAGAAGGGGCTTGTATCGATACTCGTGTGAAATGGGCGAAACAACTCTCTCGTAAGGAGGCAGAAAGAATAACTATATCAGATTGTTATAATTTGTCGAGTTCATGGACTTTTAGTGAATAAAACAATTTTTACGTTTTTAAAATCAAAAATTATACATAAAAAATGTGTGTTAGAGGGATATTTGTGAACTAATTTTAATATCATCTTTAAAACACATTTTTTTATGTATTATCAACAGAGAATAAGGAACGTTGTTTCTTTGCTTATTATGAGCATGCTTTGTCTTGCTTCTTTCGCACAGGGACTGCAAGTACAAGGTATTGTAAAGGACAAAAACGATGAACCAATGATTGGTGTCAACGTGGTGGTGAAGGGTACGACTAATGGTACCATAACAGGAATCGATGGTGACTTTTCACTGAATGGGGTGAAAAAATCAGATGTTATTTCTTTTACTTATATTGGCTTTAGGAATAAAGATGTAAAATATGAAGGACAAAAGCAACTGAATGTTGTGATGGAAGAAGACACTGAAACGCTGGATGAAGTTGTTGTTATTGGTTATGGTACGGTTAATAAACGTGACTTGACGGGTTCGGTTGCTTCTGTAAGTGCTGAGGATATTGCTGCTGTACCTGTTTCCAGTGCAACAGAAGCTTTGACTGGTAAATTGGCCGGTGTAAATATTACCACAACTGAAGGTTCTCCTGATGCTGATGTAAAGATTCGCGTTCGTGGTGGTGGTTCTTTGTCACAGGATAATTCTCCGTTGTATATTGTCGATGGGTTCCCTGTTTCAAGTATCAGCGATATTGCTCCATCTGAAATTCAGAGCATCGATGTTTTGAAGGATGCTTCTTCTACTGCTATTTATGGTGCGCGTGGTGCTAATGGTGTTATCATCGTAACTACCAAGAGTGGTACAGAGGGTAAAACGCAGGTCGATTTTGGTGCCTCTTTCGGTATTAAAAAAGTAACAAGATTAACTAAAGTACTCGATCCTTATAATTATGTTGCTTATCAGCAAGAATTAGGTTCAACTGATTATGGGAACTATTCTGATATGGATATTTGGAAGTCTGTAGAGGGATATGATTATCAGGATGATATTTTTGGACGTACAGGAAATCAGGCTCAATATAATGTTAATGTAAGTGGAGGTAGCAAGCAGATAAAGTATAATGTAAGTTATGCTCACAATGACGAAAAGAGCATTATGTTGGGATCTGGCTTTAATAAAAACAACATTAATGCAAAAATTAATGCTGAATTGAGTAAATGGATGACATTGGATTTCAATGCTCGTATGAGTTACACTACCATAGATGGTTTGAGTGGTGGTGCTGATACTAATGAGTCGAGTGCTGCAAACTCTATTGTTGCAAATGCTGCACGCTTTCGTCCTGTTGATCCTCTGACTTCGAATAGTGATGATGAAGAAAATAATACTTCTTCACAAAAGAATCCGTTGGAACGTTTGCTCGCAACTTATAAAAAGAGAAATACATTCAATCAGAATTATAACGTAGGCTTGAACTGGAAGCCATTTAAGAACTGGACCTTCCGTTCTGAGTTTGGTTACGGTTGGAAATATGATAATACAGACCAGGTCTGGTCAAGTGATGCTGTTCAGAATTCTAAATTGGGATATAACGGACAACCGCAGTCTGTTTTGACACGTGATATCACAAAAAACTGGCGTAATGCGAATACGTTGACTTACGATAATAAGAAGTTGTTCGATGGGCGTGACAAATTGAATGTTTTGTTAGGACATGAAGTAAGTAGCAGTCAGGAAACATCTCTCGAAAACACTTCTGTTGCATTTCCTACTACCATGACCATTGATGAAGTCTTGGCCAATATGGGAGCGGGTACTGCTTTGCCTACTCAGACGACTATTTCTGCAAAAGATAATATGCTGTCTTTCTTTGGACGAGTAAATTATACCTTAATGGATAAGTATCTGTTAACAGTAACAGTTCGTGCCGATGGTTCCAGTAAGTTCGCAAAAGGTAACCAGTGGGGTGTATTCCCTTCGGCAGCTTTGGCATGGCGTTTGTCGGATGAAGCATTTATGAAAGAAGCTCAGGATTGGTTATCTAATCTGAAGGTTCGTCTGAGCTATGGTACTGCTGGTAATAACCGTATCAGCTCTGGTTTGATGTATACTACTTATACTATGTCGGGTAATACAGGTAAAGCTCCTTTCTTTGATGAAACTCGTGGCGCTATGCTGGAACATGGTTCGAATTTGTATAATCCAGACTTGAAGTGGGAAACAACTATTACCCGTAACATTGGTTTCGATTATGGTTTCTTTAATAATCGTTTGTCTGGATCTTTGGATTTCTATTGGAATACAACAAAAGATCTGTTGATGAAAACAGAAATCCCGTCGAATACAGGTTATAGCTACCAGTATCAGAACTTTGGTAAGACTTCTAATAAAGGTGTTGAATTGACATTGAATGCTGTGTTGGCTGACAAGGCAAAGTGGGGATTGAACTTCAACTTTAATATTTCTTATAACCGTAACCGCATTGATGAACTGGGTACAGAGAATCCTTGGCAGAGTAGTAACTGGTCGGGTAGTACAATTGCAAAATATGAAGATTACCGTGTAGAAGAAGGGGGACGCTTAGGTGAAATCTGGGGATATAAGACAAATGGTTTCTATACAGCATACGATCCGGTGACAAATCCGAATGGTGAATTGGTTTTGAATGGCACTTCATGGGCTTTGCGCGACGGCATTAAGGATAACAGCTATTCATTGACGGGTGGTAAGCCCTATCCTGGACAGTTGAAATATGAGTGTGATGAAAACGGTGATCCTATTAAACAGAAGTTGGGAAATACAGTTGCTCCGCTGACGGGTGGATTTGGTTTCGATGGATTCATTGGAAACTTCGATTTCAATATCTTCTTTAACTATTCTGTAGGTAATCAGATTGTAAATGGAACAAAGCTGGCTAACTCATTCTGTGCAGGTTCTGTAAAGGGATATAACCTGGTTAATGATTTTGCTTTGGATAATCGTTATACTTGGATTGATCCTGAAAATGGTTTGAATTTAGGTAAGCCTGATGGTTCTACAGTCGATTACTATGGTGGTGCCGAAGGATTGATTGCACGATTGAACGCTCTCAATACAGGAGCAAATATCTATAATCCTGCTGCTGTAACGGCAATGTATCTGAACGATTATGCAGTAGAAGATGCTTCATTCCTGAGAGTAAATAATATTACTATCGGATATACATTCCCGAAAGCTTGGGTGAAAAAAGCTTTTATGCAGAACGTACGTATTTACCTTACAGGTTATAACCTTTACTGCCTGACAAACTATTCTGGTCCGGACCCGGAAGTCGATACAAGCAGCAAGAAGAATGCAATGACTCCGGGTATTGATTATGCTGCTTATCCAAAGAACCGTTCGTTTGTTGCAGGTATTAATGTTACATTCTAATTTCTAATATGATATCATTTATGAAAAATATAATTAAGTTATTAGCTTTAGCGGCAGGAGTTGCGGGCATGAGTGCTTGTTCTGATTTCTTGGAACAGACGGCTCCTTCTGAACTAAATGACAATACTGTATACAACTCAACTTATTATACAGGATTGCGTGTGAATAAAATTTATGGCGGACTGGCACAGGATCAGACTTATTCACAATACATTCCTATTATATGGGGATTGAACTCCGATTGTGAACTGGTAGATGGTTTAGGTGCTGATGCAGACAATACTACCAGTGAGCGTGGTAATATGAACTATAATGCCAGCCCGTCTTGGGGTAACTTGGCAAAACTTTGGGATGCTATGTATGGTATTATAGAGGATGCCAATTTGACCTTGGAAGGTATTAATTCCAGTTCATTGCTAACCTCTGGAGGAACAGAACAAAAAACAATGGAACGTTATAAGGGAGAAGCCCTGACGCTGCGTGCCATGATTTATTTTGATCTGGTACGTTTCTTCGGTGATATTCCATTGAAGCTGGAATCTTCGCAGGCAGATTTGAGTAATGCTTATTTACATAAAACAGACCGTGACGTTATCTTGGATACGTTAATGGTCGATTTGCAGGCTGCAACTAAATTATTGCCGTGGGCCGATGAGGTGTCTGGTTATACTACAGAACACGTGACGAAAGGATATGCACATGCTTTATTGGCTAATATTGCCATGACTCGTGCTGGTTGGGTGATTCGTGAACAGGCTAAAGACGGATATGAAACAGCTGACTATAGTGATCCTACTTATCCGACTCAGCGTCCGGATGCTGCTACACGTACCAAACTTTATGAATTGGCTTTATCTAATTTGAGTGCTATTATAACTAATGGAACACATAAATTGAATCCGTCGGTAGAAAATCAATGGTATTTGATAAACCAGCGTGAACTGGATAAGAATTACCATGAGAATATCTTTGAGATGCCGATGGGACTTGGAGTTAGTAGTGAATTAGGATATACCGTTGGTGTACGTGTCAATGGTGCTACAACTGAATATGGTGTAAAAGGTAATTCGTCTGGTAAGATGAAGTTGACTGCACCTTTCTTCTATTCGTTCGACAAGAAAGATTTGCGTCGTGACATTACTTGTGCACAAGTACAATTAAGCGCAGAAAACGGTGTTACAAAAGAATCTATGTTGGGTAATGCTCCGTTTGGAATCTATGTCGGCAAGTGGGATATACGTAAGATGAATGAAGAATGGCGTCAGGCTGCTATTGCTACAGGAAATGCAAAATGGATGTCAGGTATTAATGTTGTAAAGGCACGTTATCCTCAAGTCCTGCTGTGGTATGCTGAGGTCATGAATGAATTAGCTGGTCCTGATGGCGATTATACTGGATCTGCAGGTCTGACTGCCCGTCAGGCATTGGCTTTGGTACATACTCGCGCCTTTGCCGATGCGGATAAGGCTGATGCAGAAAAATACATCGACGCTATACCGGCTACAAAGGAAGCTATGTTTAACGCTATTGTTGACGAGAATGCCTGGGAGTTGGCTGGAGAAGGATTCCGTAAGTTTGATTTAATCCGTTGGAATCTGTTGGCCGAAAAGATTCAGGAATTCAAAGATACTTATTACGATGAGTTGATGAATGAATCAAATCCTAATTATTATCCTGAGAAAGTTTACTTCAACTATACCGATGATACTAAAACTAAGATTGATTTGTCGAGTGTTACTTGGTACGGTCTGCCGGAAGGAAAAGAATCATCCGACTACGATGACAATAAGTCATTCTATGGTGCAGAAAGAGATGATTCTAAGCAAACTCAATTGCAGACTAACTGGCCTTCTATTTCAAGCGGTCTGGTTGGAAACAATGTACAGGTGAAAAACCGTTATTTATTGCCTATTGGTTCTACTACTATTTCGGCTGCTAATGGTTATATCCATAACTCTTATGGATATTCAGATTAATATTCAAAAAAAATAAATAGACATAAGATATGAAGATGTTTAAATATATCGTAGGTTCTGGAGCATTTATGCTCCTGACCTCTGTCATCGGAACAGCGTGTACCGATGGAAATGATTGGAATGTAGATAGCACACACGACCGCCTGTTCAGCGTGACTGCTTCAAAGATATCTGTTTCTGCACAACCGACCTCGGCCGAAATTTCATGGGGAACAGTTCCTGATGCAGAGTATTATGTGATAGAATATAGTACAGATTCCTTGTACGATGCGATAGAGATGGGAGGAACAGAACATTCTGTCGTATTAGGTGAAGATAAATCGATTGTTGAAACTCCCTATACGATTACTGGTTTACAAGGAGAGACCAAGTATTTCTTGCGTATGAAATCCATGTCTTCTGTAAAGGCTGATTCTAAATGGACATATCTGGAGAAATATTCTTTTAAGACCTCAGCTGAGCAGATATTAAATGAGGTGGCTGCCATAACAGGTGAAAGTGCAGTCATCTCTTGGACTGAAGGTGCTGAAGTTTCGGAATTGAGACTGGCTGAAGCAAGAGATGATGTAGAAGCGGTTGATACGACCTACATTAAGCTGGATGCTGCGGCTGTAGCTGCTTCATCGTATACGCTTACAGGACTGACTCCAAAAACGAAATATTCTGTATCTATTTATAACGGTGATGTAAAGCGTGGCACAAGAACCTTTACGACAACCGAATCTTATCCGGTAGGTTACGACATTGTAAATATAACTGATGCTGAAATGCTGAACGATGTCTTTACAAATCCTGTTAATTATATTCAGGGTAATGGCGGCAATGTCGTATTGGTATTTGCAAATGGTTCTACAACCGATTATATGGGCGAAAGTCTGGAACTGACGATACCGGCCGATTTCAAATCGGTTATCTTCTGGGGTGAATCAGGTGATACGAAGCCTATCTTTATGCCTAAAGGACTTTCTATGGCAGGTAGCCATGATTTGATTCGTTTCTATAATCTCGATTTGCAGAATACAAGCAGTGCAAATGATTATATTGTGAACTTTAATGTAGAAGGTAACGTTGGTGAAATATTGATTGATAACTGTAACATTAGTAAGACCCGTGGTGTCGTTCGTGTTCAGAGCGACGGTGCTAAAGGTTCTATTGGCTCAATTAATATTGATAACTGCGTATTGACAGACATTGGTTCGTATGGTGTATTGCAGACTAAAGTTTCTGGCTTTACACTCAATTCAGTCCATCTGTCTAATTCTACAGTGAATACACTTAGTGCTGGTGGAGTATTAGTTACTCAACAGGATAATGTAAATATATCTATTGAGGCTTGTACTTTCTATAATTGTGTAGCAGGAAGTAAATCATTCATTGATATAAACAAGATGTCGAATGTGACAGTCGATGTCAAGAATACAATTATCGGTCAGTTCTACGGTTATACAGGTGAATCAACTATTAAGGCTACAAGCGTAAAAGGCATTGCAACGACGACAAATGTCTTTACTACTACCGACTGTCCGTATAACAGTGGTTATGAATGGGGCGAAATTCTGAATGTGTCTTCAACAGAACTGTTCGTAAATCCTGCTGAAGGTGATTTCCATATACAGTCTGCCAGCCAAAGCAGTGTTGCGGGTGCAGGCGACCCACGTTGGAATGAATAAAATCTTATTCTAACATGTAACTGGTAAACTACAAGTCCATATATAGGTTTATGCCTGTTTATGGACTTGTTTTATTTTGATTAAATTTGAACCTGAAATCTGCTATAGAAAAATGAATAGTATCGGATTCATAAAAGAAATGTGGATGATAGTAATTGTCCTAAGTTCGATAGGCATGTTTGCCTGCTCAGAGCGAACAGATACCCGAGAAATAGACAAGGTACCTGAAGCAGGTTTACCTGTTTTTCCTGCTCCCGACCGGACAACCATTCCGGCTTTTCCCGAAGCTGAAGGTGCCGGAAAATATACTACGGGAGGAGCCGAAGGTACTGTCTATGTCGTTACATCCTTAAAAGATGATGGCTCTGAAGGTACTTTACGCTGGGCTGTTGAAAAATCAGGAAAGCGTACTGTCGTTTTCGCCGTAGGAGGAGTCATTGCTCTGACCAAACAGTTGGTTATAAAAAACGATGATCTGACGATTGCCGGGCAAACAGCTCCCGGGGCGGGAATCTGTTTGAAAAACTATACCTTACGCATCAATGCCAATAATGTAATTGTTCGTTTTATCCGCTGCCGTATGGGGGATGAATGCAAGACAGAAGATGATGCGATGAATGGCTATCAGTCATCATATCCCGGAAAGAAAAATATCATTGTCGATCATTGTTCCATGAGTTGGAGCACAGACGAATGTGCTTCTTTTTATGGAAATACTAATTTTACGATGCAATGGTGTATTATCAGTGAAAGTCTGACAAATTCTGTTCATGTAAAGGGTGGCCATGGATATGGAGGTTTGTGGGGTGGAAGTCCTGCTACATTCCATCATAATCTGTTGGCTCATCATAGCAACCGTACTCCGCGTTTGTGTGGCAGCCGGTATTCTGACAGGGCAGATATGGAGAAAGTCGACTTGTGCAATAATGTAATCTATAATTGGTCGAGTGAGGGGGCTTATGGGGCACAGGGAGGTTCTTATAATATCATGAATAACTATTATAAGCCGGGACCGGTAGCAGCTCCCCAAAAGGTACATTGCCGTTTTTTTACAGCCTATATCGATGATGGAAGCAATGATCAGGCTGCCGGCGTACATGGCAACTTCTATCTGTCCGGCAATTATATGGATACTCGAAACGATTTGTCAAAAAGCCAGTTGGCCGAGGTTGAAACAGCAAATTCAGATAATACTTCAGCTACTGCTTTTGTGGTGAAAAATAATGAAGTCCCCGCTCAGGAAATGTTGGTATCGCAACGTTTTGATATTCTTTCGGATTATTCGTTTGTACAGCCGGCTCAGGAGGCGTATGATGCAGTCCTGAAGTATGCAGGGGCATCCGATAAGCGGGATCAGATAGACACGCGTATTGTAAATGAAACGCGTGCGGGAACATATTCCCGGGAAGGTTCCAATGGTAGCAGTTATGGTTTTATTGATACACAAAAGGATGCTGAAGGCTGGGACGAATACGTTGAGGTACATACTTCCGATTCCGATTCGGATGAAGACGGCATGCCTGATTCATGGGAAAAACAAAAAGGATTGAATCCGGCTGATAAATCAGACGCTGCAAAATATAATTTAAGTAAGGAATATACCAATCTGGAGATTTATATAAACAGTTTGGCTGAAAGTTTATATCCGGTTTATAAATAAAGGTATTGTATGAAAAAGATAGTAATGGGCGGACTTTGCAGTCTGCTGTTGGCAGGTGCAGTGTCGTTGCAGGCACAAGAGTTGAAATCATATCCGGTACCCGACCGTTCGAAGATTCCAGCTTTCCCGGGAGCGGACGGTGCTGGGAAGTATACTACTGGTGGGGCAGGAGGACAAGTGCAGGTCGTAACTTCACTGAAAGACGATGGCTCGGAAGGGACCTTGCGCTGGGCACTTCGGAAAAAAGGACCTCGCACGATTGTGTTTGCCGTGAGTGGAATTATCGAATTGCAGTCGTCGCTGAAAGTCAGTAACGGTGATGTAACCATCGCTGGGCAGACAGCTCCGGGTGATGGCATTTGTCTGAAAAATTATACTTTAGGCATTCAGGCAGATAATGTTATTATCCGTTTTATCCGTTCACGTATGGGAGCGGACATCAAACAAAAAGGAGATGATGCGATGAATGGATTCAAAAACCATCGTAACATCATAATCGATCATTGTTCCATGAGCTGGAGTACGGACGAGTGCGCTACTTTCTATGATAACAGTTGTTTTACACTTCAATGGTGTATTGTCAGTGAGAGTCTGGCCAATTCCATTCACGAAAAAGGTGCTCATGGGTATGGAGGCATATGGGGAGGTCAGGGTGCTTCATTCCATCATAATCTGTTGGCTCATCACACGAACCGTACTCCCCGCTTGTGCGGAAGTCGCTATACGGGAAAACCGGAAGAAGAAAAAGTGGAACTATTCAATAATGTAATTTACAATTATGGAAGCGACGGAGCCTATGCCGGTGAAGGAGGAAGTTATAATTTTCTGAATAATTATTATAAACCGGGACCTTATACGGCTACAAAATCTTCTTATAAACGTTTGTTTACGGCTTATCCCGATGATGGTAAAAACAATAATGTGAAGGGAACTCATGGGGTTTTCTGTTTCTCCGGCAATTATATCGATCCGACTTGTGCCAGTCTGAGTGATAAACAGCGTCAGGCAATAATGAAAGTCAACCAAGATAATTCTGTCGGGTTACTTATAAAGAATCAATTTGCTCCACAAAGCGAATTGCTTGTCCGTGAGCCTTTCAATATAGCAGAACATACTACTCTGCAGCCTGCCTGGGATGCATATGAATCTGTCTTGCAGTTTGCAGGTGCATCTTATCGGAGAGATACTTACGATAAACGGATTGTAGAAGAAACCAGACAAGGCAATTATACCTATCAGGGAAGCCATGGCAGTACAAATGGCATGATAGATCAGCCTGCCGATGTAGGGGGATGGCCGGAATATCACACGGGAAAGGCGCCTGTTGATACTGATGCCGATGGTATGCCGGACGAATGGGAAAAAACTCACGGACTAAATCCAAGTGATGCGGCCGACGGACGTAGTTATAACTTGAGCCCTGACTATACGAATCTGGAAGTTTATCTGAACGAATTGGTACAACATTTATATCCTGCCACCCGATAATTTCTCATTTCCCTCTTTCTTTTATCTGTTTGAAGTCGGGTACTTAATGGGGATATTATATCAGAATTGTAGAGTAATAAAAAACACCAACTGGTTTATTGTAAGCCGGTTGGCGTTTTTTTATGCTATTGTAAAACGTTTATTCACGTTTATTTATGCAGGAATGTTTCACGCATCGGAGAGAAGCAGTCTATTAACAAACCAGCTTCCAGACATTTGCATCCATGCTTCACGTCAGGTTCCATGTAAAGTGCGTCACCTGCAGATACGACTTTTGTCTTTCCTCCGATAGTAAATTCAAATTTTCCGCTTACTACATAAGTCACTTGAGTATGATAATGAGTATGGGCGGCACCTGAAGCTCCTTTCTCGAATTTGACTTTTACCATCATTACTTGTCCGTTGTATCCCATAACCTGTCTGGTGACACCTTTATCGCTGGTTTGTTCCCATTCAGTCTGGCTTTCGAACATAAAAGGTTCACTGCAAGTCTTGTTGCAAGACACTTCTGTGTCTTTTTCTGTACTGTTGTTTGTGTTGGCTGCATTACAGGTTAAGCCCAGTAATGAAAAGGCAAATATGCCTGAAAATAAAAATTTTTTCATCATAATGTGTTTTATTTAGACTGTTACAAATATACAGATATTTGTAACAAATGAAAATTCTTGGCAGATATAAATTCAGTATTCCTGATATTCTTAAATCTGCAATTTTTTTTATTTTTGCATAAATGCAAATCTTAAATAAAATAAACGATGAAACACATGCTGAAGCCTATTTACGTAAAAGTAGGCTTGACTCTTTTGGCCGGTGCTTGTCTTTGCGGGGAGATGCAGGCACGTTCTATGAACAACGAGGTGAAAGAGGAAATTTTAAACACGATGAAATCTACAACCCGTTATATGATAGACAGTGTAAGTTACCGGGGAGGCTTTGTCTGGAATTACTTGCCCGATTTGTCCCGCTCATGGGGAGAAATGGAAGCCAGGCGGACCATGGTATGGATTCAACCTCCCGGTACTCCGAGTGTAGGACATTTATTACTTGATGCTTATCATGCGACTGGTGATGAATTCTATTATGAGGCAGCCCAGAAAGTGGCAAATGTTTTGATATGGGGCCAACTTGAGTGCGGGGGATGGAATTATGTATTCGACTTTGCCGGAGAAAATTCCTTGAAGGCTTGGTATGAAACCATTGGAAAAAACGGCTGGCGTCTGGAAGAGTTCAGGCATTATTACGGCAACGCTACTTATGATGATCTGGGCACTATCTCGGCTGCCAAGTTTTTGTTGCGCATGTATGTAGAGAAAAATGATCCCGTATACAGGGCGCCCTTGGAAAAAGTCATTCATTTTATATTGGAGAGCCAGTACCCTGTAGGCGGTTGGCCGCAACGTTACCCTCTGAGGTATGACCACCCTTTTGAGGGTAAGGAAGACTATTCGTCCTTTATAACCTTAAACGATGATGTTACTCCGGAGATTATCGATTTTCTTATTCAGTGTTATCAGGCGATGGGACTGCAAAATATAAAGGAACCCATTATGCGGGCTATGTATCTCATGATAACTCTTCAGCAGGGAGAGCCTTATGCCGGCTGGGCAGACCAATATACGGTAGACGATTTAAAGCCAGCTCATGCTCGTTCTTATGAGCCTCGCAGTGTTAATACCGGTACTACTGTCGGGATGATTTATCAGATGATGGAGTATTACAAACTGACGGCCGACACCCGTTTCCTTTCGGGCATACCGGCTGCCATCAAGTTCCTTGAATCCCAAAAACTTCCTGAGGCTGAAGTCCGTAAATGGCATCGTAAGTCCGACAATCTCAATGAAATATTAGTTCCTCGGTTTGTAGATCCTGATACAGGGAAACCACTGTATGTACACCGGAAGGGGGGAAATATCTACGACGGAAAGTATTATATAGACCAGAACATAGAAAAGACCATTGCACATTATAGTTCGGCTACATTTGTAAATCCTGTAAAGCTGAGACAGGATTACGAGGCGGTGAAAAAGATTGATAGAAGTAAACTGTTCTCCTGTTCGCCTTTGTTGTCGGATAAATTGTGTCCGTTACCCAAATATTATACTTCTTTTCCGCATCAGGTGTCGGAACAAGATATCAGTGATTTAATGGCTCAGGCAGCAGAAAGAAACTGTTGGCTTTCCGATTTGACTTCAGTTTCTCATCCCTACCGCAGCGGATGGACCCCGGAGTTGTCGGGAAAAGAAGATTATAGCCAGAAAATGGTAGGCGATGATTTCGATACTTCTCCTTATCCGTGTACAGACGGCCGGCAATGCATTTCGGTAGGAGTCTATATTAAGAATATGATGAAGCTTATTTCTGCATTAGAAGGCAATCTGAAGTAATCAGATATTGTATTGGGGGAAACGTACAGATAGCCTGTTGCATATGAAAAAAATGTATTTATGTATAGGGCTTGTGGATAATTTGGTTAAATAATAACCATATTAGAACAATTATTACCTTTCCGCACTTTGCATTTTCCCTAATTTTGGAAACAAATCAATCTTAATGAAATATACCATGATAAAGAAAAGATATTATGTAATGAGCTTGCTTCTGGGAGCGAGTGCTTATGCGATGTCGCAGACGGTTCCCTCTATGCAAGCTTTTAATGATGGAATACATCATTGGAATTTGGAGCATAAGGATCGTAACTATAAACGCTATTCGGCAGATCAGTATGTAAAGATAGCCGATAATTTTGTTGCTTATCAGAATAAAGATGGAGGATGGCCTAAGAACATTGACTGGATGGCGGAGCTGCCGGTCGATTCTGTGTTGAATACCTTGTCGGATAATCATCGTCGCAGTACCCTCGATAACCGGAATACTTATTCTCAGATAAACTATCTGGCGCAGGTTTATACGCTTACTAAAAAGGCGGTGTACAAAGAAGCGGTACTCGACGGGCTGGAGTATTTACTCAAGACTCAGAAAAAAAACGGAGGATGGCGCGGATGGGATGTGGATGCCATTACGTTCAACGATGAGGTGACTACCGGCGTGCTGCGGCTGTTCCTGCACATAAACGAGGGAGATTCTAACTTCTCGTGGCTGGACGATGCAATGCATAAACGGATTTATCAAGCATTGAACAGAGGCATTGACATGATTCTGCGAACACAATATGTTCAGAATGGAGTAAAGACCGTATGGGGACAGCAACATGATAATCAGACCTTGCTTCCTACTAATGCCCGTACATTCGAGCTGGCTTCATTGACGGCTGGCGAAAGTTGCGATGTTGTCCGGTTACTGATGGAGATTCCTCACCCTTCCGGCGAAGTGATTGAAGCCGTTAAATCGGCTATGGCTTGGTTTGAGAAGGTGGCGATAACAGGCATGCGTGTAGAGAAAGTTGCCATTCCTGAGGACCAGATAGCCAATCATGAGTATCCGTACGATCTGGTTGTGGTGAAAGACAAGAAGGCTCCCCGTATATGGGCTCGCTTTTATGAAATGACTGACAATACACCGTTTATGTGTAATCGTGATGGTATCAAGGTCTATAAGCTGTCGGACGTCAAGCTGGAGCGCCGGGTGGGCTATGCTTGGTACACCTATGAGCCGGAAAAGCTGTTTAAGGTTTATGAGGAATGGCTCAAGAAAATAGAGGTTGAAAGTGCTTATGCCGGCTATGAGGTGCAAGACAATATGCCTTCATTTTATGAACAACTGAAGCAGAGTCTGACTTTTCCGATGGCATGGGGAAATTCACCGGAAAAAGATTTTGGAAAATGGCGGGAACAGGCACGCGAAAAGCTGCTGGAATGTATGCAGCCTGCACCTCCAGTTGTTTCTTACGACATGAAAGTCATTGCAACGGAGAAGCGCAAAGGGTATGAAGCCCGCAAAATTGTTTTCAACGTGTCGGGATATTCGCGTGTGCCGGCCTATTTGCTGGTACCCGAAGGCAAAGGACCTTTTCCAGCCGTGTTGCTTTTGCACGACCATGGAGCACATTTTACGATAGGAAAGGAGAAAATGGTACGTCCGTTCGGCGTGTCGGACATGGTAATGAAAGATGCAGACAGTTGGTGTAAGGCTTGTTACGACGGGCAGTATGTAGGCGACTATCTGGCAGAAAACGGTTATGTCGTACTGGCTCTGGATGCTTTGTTCTGGGGAGAACGCGGACGAAAGGAATATGCCCGTTATGACTCTCAGCAGGCATTGTCGGCAAATCTACTGCAAATGGGCATGTCGTGGGGAGGACTGATTGCGTGGGATGATATCCGTAGTGCGGAGTTTCTGGCCTCTTTGCCTCAGGTAGATAAGGAGAAGGTGGCAACAATGGGATTTTCGATGGGGGCGCATCGTGCATGGATGACTATGGCTGCTACCGATGCCGTAAAGGCAGGAGCGGCTGTATGCTGGATGAATACAACGGATAGCCTGATGACGTTGACAAACAATCAGAACAAGGGCGGTTCGGCTTATGCTATGCTGATTCCAAATATCCGCCTTTATATGGATTATCCGCATGTCGCGTCGATTGCGTGTCCGAAGCCGATGTTGTTTTCCAACGGGTTGAAAGATAAACTTTTTCCGGTGGAAGGAGTAAAGTCTGCCTATGAAACCATGCAGAAAGTATGGGACAGTCAGGGAGCTGGTGAGCATTTGCAGACCAAGCTGTACGACTTGCCTCATTTTTGTAGCAAAGAAATACAGAAAGCAATTCTGGAGTTTTTCAATAAGGAATTTAATATAAATCAGAAATAACAGAAAGATGAAAAAGATTCAATTTGTATTGGTTGCACTGGCTGTACTGCTATTTTCTGCGTTCAAGTCAGACCATGTGATTACGGTCTTTATGATTGGTGATTCTACCATGTCGAACAAGCCTTTGGAAGGAGGAAATCAGGAAAGAGGATGGGGACATGTGTTGGGGAGTTTCTTTACAGAAGATGTCCGGGTAGAAAATCATGCGATGAACGGACGCAGTTCGAAGAGCTTTATAAACGAAGGGCGTTGGGAAACTGTAGTAAACAAGATTCGTCCGGGTGATTATGTTTTCATTCAGTTTGGGCATAATGATGAAAAACCTCAACCGGAACGTCATACCGACCCGGGGACAACTTTCGATGAAAATTTGCGGAAGTTTGTGCGCGAAACGCGTGCCAAGGGAGGAATTCCCGTTTTGTTTAACTCAATCGTGCGCCGGAATTTTGGCGTGAATCCGGATGCTGTGGCTGCCGACGATATCCGTCCGGAAAAAGATGAGGCTGTGGTGGAAGGAGATACGCTGGTAGATACTCACGGAAAATATCTGGATTCTCCGCGTAATGTGGCAAAAGAAATGGATGTCTGCTTTATCGATTTGAACAAGGCTACCAAGCAGTTGGTAGAGTCTTACGGAGTTGAGGGATCTAAAAAGCTTTTCATGTGGATTCCTGCCGGAACATGCGCCGCTTGTCCTAAAGGACGTGAGGATAATACTCATTTAAATGTATATGGTGCGCGCAAGGTGGCGGCACTGGCTGCCGAGGCTGTTCAGAAACAGTTGCCGGAACTGGGAAAATACGTACGTTTTTACGACTATGTAGTGGCAAAAGATGGTAGTGGTGACTTCCTGACTGTACAGGAAGCTATCAATGCGGTTCCCGATTTCCGCAAGAATAAGCGGACAACTATTCTGGTACGTAAGGGAGAATACAAGGAGCGTGTGATTATTCCGGCATCGAAAATCAATATCTCGCTGATAGGCGAGAACGGAGCTGTGCTGACGGATGATGCATATGCTTCGAAGAAGAACTGCTTCGGTGAAGAAATGTCTACTTCCGGTTCATCGACTGTATATATTTATGCTCCCGATTTTTATGCGGAGAACATAACCTTTGCCAATACGGCGGGGCGGGTAGGACAGGCAGTAGCTTGTTTTGTTGCTGGCGACCGGGCTTATTTCAAGAACTGCCGTTTCCTGGGAAATCAGGATACGCTGTATACGTACGGAAAAAACAGTCGTCAGTATTACGAAGGGTGCTATATAGAGGGGACGGTCGACTTTATCTTTGGCTGGTCTACCGCTTTGTTTAAAGATTGTACTATCCATAGTCTGGGAAATGGTTATGTTACTGCCCCTTCTACGGATAAAGGGAAAAAATACGGATATGTATTTTGGAACTGCCGCCTGACGGGAGCCGACGAAGCGAAAGAGGTTTATCTGTCGCGTCCGTGGCGTCCGTATGCGCAGGCTGTCTTCATCCGCTGTGAGCTGGGCAAGCATATTCTGCCTGTCGGCTGGAACAACTGGGGAAAGAAATCGAATGAGTCGACTGTCTTTTATGCCGAATATCAGAATACCGGAGCCGGTGCGGCAACTGCTGAACGTGCGTCTTATGGCAGACAGTTGAAGGATATTTCTGCTTATCAGCCGGAAGAAGTTCTGAAGGGAGATGACGGCTGGAATCCGGTTGCCAATGGTAATGCCTTACTGACTAACTTGAAGCGATAAGTTTTACTTATCTTTTTCAGAAAAACGTGGTGATGAATGAATTGGTTTCTCACCACGTTTCAGTTAAAACGTCGAGACGTTTTTTTATTTTTTGTACAAAAAACAAAAAAGTTTGTACAAAAAATAACACGGACTTGCGCAGGCCTTTTTTAAACTTGCGCAAGTCCGTGTTGTTATATCAGCAGAAATCAGTCTTTGATGCCGAACAGCCAGCGGAAGAAGCGTACAAAGATGTTTCGTTTCTTAGGTTTCTCGGCTGGAGTGTCAGGAGCCGGCTTAAGGGCTGTCGAATCATTCTTCAGTAAGATGGAGTCATTTAGAGCCTTCAGGCTGTCACCTTTCAGCAACAGTGAATCGGGTTTCAGCAGCAGTGAGTCCGTTCGTAACGAATCGCTCGGCAGAATCATCCGTTTCAGAGAGTCGGTTGCCAGTGAATCGGTGCGAAGGCTATCCTTAGGCGTAGCTGCCGGTTTGGCTGGAACAGCCGGCTTTTTGGGAGCCGGTTTAGGCTGTTCTATCTTAAACTGTACCGGAACGGAATATTTGCAACGTACTCTCATGCCGTTTTCGCGTGCGGGAATCCAGTTGGGCATCTGGCGGATAGCCGTCAAGGCAGCCGAATCCATATCAGCCCGCAGGCTGCGTACGATGGTAGGATAGGTGATTTCTCCATTTTTTTCTACCACAAACTGTACAGCCACTACGCCTTCCAGTTTTTCTTTCTTTGCCTGAGGAGGATATACCAGCTTGCGTTTCAGATAATTGATAAAGGCTTTCATTCCTCCGGGATATTCGGGCATATGTTCTACAACCGAATAAATGCGTGTGGAGTTCTTGCGATACATGATGATGGTATACGGTTCTTCCGGACGTTCCAGAAAGGTATTGATGTTCAATGAGCGGTTTTCCATACCTTCTACACGTATTGTAATGGGGTGGTTATAGTCGGCATCGATGTGGAACAAACCTATTTCATCGCTCAGAACCCGGCGTCCCGTTCCCTGAATGCTGACGACGGCTCCCTGTATTGGCTTCATCGATGCATCTTTGACAAAGCCTTCTATGGGAAAGGTCTTATTGCTCTGCTTGAATGATGCAATATCTTCTGCACTGTCCAGATACAGCGTCTTGATGGTTTCTGTATCTTTTAGCAGAAAAGAAGCTACTGCGGTTGTTTCATCTCCGGGAAAATAAATATTGGCGAGCCGGTTGTATGCCTCTTCTATTTCGTAACGAAAGGTGATTACTCCTTGGTCGTTCGACAGATATTTCTCGCTTCTGCCGTTTATTTTCAATATCATTCCGCGTTGAGGCTCTCCGCTGGATTTTAGAATCGTGATGCGAAATTCCGTCCCTTTCTCCTGACCGTGTACGAACTGAGGAAGAATCAGCACGAAACAGCATAGGAAAAAAAGAAACGTATGCAGTCTTTGAGTAGAATTCATAATTCAGTATATCTAAATAAAACGGTTGCAAAGCTACAAGTATTCTGCTGCATTTCAAAGTTTCTAAAGTAAATAAATGGAGGAGACGGATGGCTAACTTGCTGTTTTATTTGTAAATATACCGAAATGTCGTATATTTGTACTTTAATCACACCTTTATACTTAATAATTTATGTTAATCGATTTACTTCAATCATCTTACTTTTCTGTTTTCTTGATTGTAGCTTTGGGGTTTATGTTGGGACGCATTAAGGTGGCAGGGCTGTCACTCGACGTATCTGCCGTGATTTTTATCGCTTTGGCGTTCGGACATTGGGGCGTTTCCATACCGAAGGAGCTGGGCAACTTTGGTCTGGTGTTGTTTATCTTTACTATTGGTATTCAGGCGGGACCTGGTTTTTTTCACTCTTTCCGTAGCAAGGGAAAAACATTGATACTGATTACGTTGCTGATTGTTGCCTCTGCCTGTCTGACAGGCGTAGGTCTGAAATATTTATTCGATATTGATACGCCGAGTCTGGTAGGACTGATAGCCGGAGCGTTGACCAGTACACCGGGACTTGCCGTAGCCATCGACAGCACTCAATCGCCACTGGCATCCATCGCTTATGGTATTGCTTATCCGTTTGGCGTGATTGGCGTTATTTTATTTGTCAAGCTTTTGCCTAAAATACTGCATGTCGATTTGGAGCAGGAGGCGCGGCGTCTGGAGAAAGAACGGCGCAGCCAGTTCCCGGAGTTGGGAACTTGTTTGTTTCGGGTTACCAATCCTACGGTCATAGGCCGTACACTGATGCAACTCAATATCCGTGTGATGACGGGAGCAGTCATTTCTCGTTTGAAACGTGGCGAGGAGATTATTATTCCCAAAGCGCATACGATTCTGGAAGAAGGAGATTATGTGCAGGCAGTGGGAAGTGAAGATTCGCTGAATAATCTGGCGTTGATGCTGGGAATCCGCGAGGAAGGAGAATTGCCGCTAAGTCATACGCAGAGTATTGAATCGTTGCTGCTGACCAAAAAGGATATGATAGGTAAGCAGTTGTGCGACTTGAACTTGCAGCGTAACTTCGGGTGTACGGTTACTCGCGTACGTCGAAGCGGAATTGACCTCTCGCCTTCTCCGGACTTGGAACTGCGTTTTGGCGACAAGCTGATGATAGTGGGCGAAAAGGAAGGTATTCAGGCTGTAGCACGTCTGATAGGAAACGATGCAAAAAAACTTTCGGATACGGATTTCTTCCCGATAGCGATGGGTATTGTGCTGGGTGTTTTGTTCGGTAAACTGAATATCTCGTTTGGGGGAGGCATGTCTTTCTCTCCGGGACTGACGGGGGGTATCTTGATGATGGCACTTTTCCTGAGTGCTGTAGGCAAAACGGGACCTATTATCTGGTCGATGTCCGGACCGGCCAATCAGTTGCTTCGCCAGTTGGGCTTGCTGCTGTTTCTTGCCGAAGTAGGAACTTCTGCCGGAAAAACGCTGGTTTCCACTTTTCAGGAGAGCGGATTTTTGTTGTTTGGCGTAGGCGCAGCCATAACATTAGTTCCTATGTTGCTGGCGGCTCTCGTTGGAAGGCTGGTATTTAAGATAAGTATGCTCGATTTGCTGGGAACAATTACCGGAGGTATGACCAGTACTCCTGGTCTGGCTGCTGCCGACTCGATGACAGACAGTAATATTCCGGGAGTGGCTTATGCTACTGTATACCCGATTGCGATGGTATTCCTCATCTTGTTTATACAGGTCATTGCCCTGACTGTACTTTAAAGCTGCAGACAGCCGCAGAAAGAAGCAGATGGTATTTCCGGCTTCTCTCTGCGGCTGTCTGTTTGTTATTGCTTGCCTTTGCCGAATGACCGGTATTCGAGCGGGGTAAATCCGGTGTTTTTCTTGAACAGGTTAGAAAAGTGCTCGGTAGATGTGTAACCTAACATGAAGCAGATTTCCTTTACCGGCGAAGTGGTATTGATCAGCATTTGTTTGGCTTTACGCAACTTTAATTCTTGAAAATATTTGGCAGGTGAATATCCTGTGTATTCCTTAAACATTTTTCTAAACCACGAATAACTTATATTCAACTTTTCTGCCAGTTCTTCCGGATCTATTTCCTTGCATACATTTTCGTTCATGATTATTTTTGCCTGTTCCATTCTCTCGGCAACATTGTCTTTTTCGAACTCTTTGTTCTTCGAAATAGACAGTATCATTCCGATAATGTGCAGCAGGATGCCCGAAAGGTATTGCTGGGAGGCGGTCTTGTCTGCTTCCGATACTTCCAGTGCCTGTGAGAAAAGTGCGGCAAGGCCTTCGTTGAGCCCTATTTCCAGAACTTGTTCTTCTTTTGAAAGAAAACCGTTTTTTATCAGCTGATCGATGAAGTTTCCTTCAAAGCCTATGTAATATTCATTCCATCCGGTAGCTGTATCCGGACTGTAAGTATGCCATTGGCCGGGAAACAAGACGATAAGATTCCCTTTCCCGATATTCCGTTCCGGCGTATCGTCCGAAGCAAAGGTGCCTTTGCCCTTAGTGATGTAAAGTAATTGGTATTCGTGCAGGGTGCGTCCCTTCTGAACGTTGAACATATATCCTGAAGGATGTTCCTTTATAGGGTAGGGGGAGTGGGGAAGGATGGACTGAAATCCTACGGTATTGACCCACAATCCGAATTTTCTGTCTTTTTCGTTTACTATCAGATATTTGAATTCTGACTCTAAATCGTTGTATGATCGTGTCATTTTCTGTTTTTCATAAGAGTATTATCTGTTAACAAAAATACAAATTTTGATTTAAATGTAACTGGTTGTCGTAGGTCTGTTAGAATTATTTATGAAACATGTTGGGTCAGTTATCAAAAAAGACCAGAGGGTGAGTCTGGGCAGACTCTCCTTCTGGTCTTTAAACTGATTATGTGATATTAGTAGGCTTGCGATACAATTCCTCAATATCTTCTGCCTGTCATTGCTCCGGCATTTGCATGTATCATCGTTTCCTTTTCATTTCGGTAAATGGAACGCAACAGATATTTCTTTCATTTGTTCCTGACTCATGCCGTCGGGTTCAAATCCCATATTCTTGGCTGCAATGTAGATTAAGGCTGATTTATTCAGTACATCTACCTGATCGAACGCTGCCATGATATCAGTATCCACAGCAAAGACTCCATGTTTTTCCCACATTACTACATCGTAATCGCTCAGTTCGTCAATGGTAGCTGTGGCAAGCTCTACGGAACTTGGTAGTTTATAAGGCACCATTCCTAAGCCTCTCGGGCAGAATGCCTTTGTTTCTGGTATCATGCTCCATAATAAATTGGAAGCATAATCTTTTTCCATGAACTTCTTGTTGTGTGTCATAGCTACCAGTTCGATGGGATGAGTATGCAGAGAAGCTTTATAATTCGAACCTTTTGAGATGAGATAATTGTGTACACTCAAGTGAGAAGGCAGTTCTGAGGTCGGATTTACCGGCTGGTCGGCAATGATGACATAGCTTGCACAGTCGTCCAAAATGCGGATGACCGAGCCGTTTGCCATCGGATCGCGTGCAAGGTCGCGCATGCGCTTGTTGGTCCCTTTACAGTAAAAGTAGCAACCCTTCAGGTAAGGCAGGGTAGCTCCGATGGGAGTTGCTGCGCTGATGGCGGGCATTGCCTTTATTGCATCGTCAACATATTCTGTAACGTTGATGGTAATATTTCCTCCGTTGCGCTCAGCCCATCCTTTTTGCCATAAATAACCGGCAACTTCGGCTACTTTGTTAATTTCGGCTGCCAGCGCCGGACGGTTATTCAAAATAGATTCCATGTTTATATATCGTTAAAATTGATGATAAAGTTTATATCTCAGGCTTGTGCCATTGCCACTACGATGATGGAAGCAATCAGTACGGCAAGACCGAGTATAAGTATTCCTATGGTACTGGCACTGCATCCTTTCCATTCTTTCAGCAGGATTCCCCATACATTGCTGAAAGTAACATTCAGCGACATGAGTATGCTCCATGAAAAAGCAAGTAATACCGGACTTTCTGTGAGGAAGCTTTTACCCATTTCCAAGCCGAAGAATTGTGAATACCACAAGACTCCTGCCAGTGCACAATATAGTATATTATTGGTAAAGGTACTTGTGCTTACTGATAAATATTCTTTTCCGGTCTTGTTTTTCAGGTTCTGCTGTATGCAGTATGCTGCATTGGTACAGAATCCGCCTAAAGTAACTAGAAAGATGACCGGCAGGCCGGCATACAAAGCGTCTGTCCCTTTTGCAAGAGCTGCTTCCTTTATAGGGGTTCCTGCATCCAGTCCTAAGGCGAAGCAGGCACTCATGATTCCGGCAAGCAGAGCAACCAGCAAGCCTTTTGTCAGGGCGAAATCTTTTACCGCTGCTTTCTTTTCTTCTTCACTCATGTTTTTGGAACGCAGACTGCCTGCATATCCGATGACGGCAATGCCGGCCAGAGTGATACAGACCCCGATGAGCAGCATCAGACCTTCTCCATGGAATAAGTCTGTTCCGCCGAACAAGGCAGGAAACAACGTTCCGAAGGCGGCACATGTGCCTAATGAAATGCTTTGTCCCAAGGCAACTCCCAGGTAGCGCATGCTCAGGCCGAATGTTAAACCTCCTACCCCCCATAATATTCCATATATAATGGCAGACAAAGCTCCTCCGCTGCTCCATAGTTCCGGAAGCGTGCTTCCGGAAGGAACCGCCAGCAATGCTCCCAGCAAAGGAAATACAAGCCATGCGAAAACTCCTTGTATCAGCCAGAAACTTTCCCATGACCAGTTCTTTACTTTGTTGATTGGTACATACGAACTGCTTTGTCCGAAACTGCCTATGGCAATAATTAGCAAACCTATCAGCGTATTCATAACGAGTATGATTGTTTTTTATCCGATTTTACTTTATTTGTATAAACCAGATATCATCCGCAGGTACAGGACCTTTGGACAATATCTCAAGATTTAGCAACGTTTTGATGTAACTTCTGCTTCGTATTTTTCTATATCGGGAATATATTCTTCACCTACAGGGACGTTATTCTTCAAGCAGAACATATCCCATACTGCATTCCATGGCAATACTTTGGCTTCTTCCAGTAAAGCAAGGCGTTCGAACAACTGATTGTTGGCTTCGTATTCACGGAGTTTTGCCGTTGGCTCAAGTAATGCACGTAACATTGACTTCTGAGTGGCACGTGCTCCGATGACGTAAGCACCGATACGGTTGATGCTTGCATCGAAAAAGTCTAAGCCGATATGTACGCGGTCGAGCGCATTGCAACGAACAATTTCCTGACATAAGTCTAATGTTTCATCGTTCATGATTGTAACGTGGTCGCTGTCCCAGCGTACCGGACGGCTGACGTGCAGCATGATTTCCGGAACATACAGTAACAGTGACGACAATTTGTCGGCAACGCTTTCTGTCGGGTGGAAGTGTCCCATATCGAGTGTAATCATCTTCTGGCGGCTGACTCCGTAGCCGATGTAGAAATCATTTGAACCTACTGTATAACTTTCCAGACCAATGCCGAATACTTTCGACTCGATGCAGTCTTTCATGTTTTTATATTCGGTGGCAAAAATGCGGTCGAGCGAATCTTTCAGCAGTTCACGATACAGCATACGGTTGACAGTAATGTCTTTACTTCCATCGTGTACCCATACATTCATGATACAAGGATCGTTCTGGCGTTTTCCCATTTCTTCGGCAATGGCACGACATCGGATGGTATGCTCAACCCAGAAATCGCGGATTGCCTTGTCCGGATTGGCTAAAGAAAGATTTCCGCTTTGGGGATGCGAGAAAGATGTTGAGTTGAAATCAAGTTTCATCTTGTTTTCTGCTGCCCACTGTATCCAGCTTTCAAAGTATGAAGCATCCACTTGGTCACGGTCGACGAACTTTCCCTGAAAATCTCCATAGATTTCGTGAAGGTTCAGACGGTGTGTGCCTGGCAGATAGGATGCCGCCTTTAGTACATCCTGGCGCACTTCGTCGATGTTACGTGCTTTTCCCGGATAGTTTCCCGTAGCTTGAATTCCTCCACTGAGTGAGCCGTTTGATTCAAATCCGGCAACATCATCTGCCTGCCAGCAGTGTAAGGATAACGAAATTTTTTGTAGTGTATCCAGAGCTTTGTTTACATCTACTCCTATAGCTGCGTAGCGTTCTTTGGCTATCTCATACGCTTTGGTAATTAATTCCTCTTTCATGATAGGTGTGTTTAGGTTAATTGATAGATTATTGAGTAATTGTTTTAAACTGAAGATAAGCGACATCCCATGTATCCTTATGCTCTGGGAGGAATGTCTTTAGGTGTGTTGCGCGACTTAAGAACTGACGCATGGAGGCAATGTTGGTGGCTTTGCCTGCTGCTACGGCTTGAACCATGATGTTTCCTATTGCAGTCGCTTCCGAAGGACCGGCTACGACTGGCATGCCGATTGCATTTGCTGTCCATTGGTTCAGCAGGTCGTTGCGGCTTCCTCCTCCGATGACATGAAGTACTTCTATCGGGTAGGGTGACAGGCGTTGCAGGTTTTCGAGGACTTGCCGGTAACGCAATGCCAGACTTTCGAATATGCAACGGATTAACTGCCCGCGTGTTTCAATGGCAGGCTGGTTATGATCGGTACAGTATTTTTTGATAGCCTCTTCCATGTTCGACGGATTGGCAAAGGCGTCGTCGTCTGGATAAATTAAATTTCGGAAAGGTTCACTGGCATTGGCTTCGGCTATCAGGGTTGAGTATGAAGTTTCTCCCCAGTTGATGCGGCAACGCTCCAGCAGCCACATGCCACAAATATTTTTCAGCAGGCGGATGGTTCCGTCAACTCCTCCTTCGTTGGTAAAGTTTAGTGCTTCTGTTTCGGCTGTAATGACAGGTGCCTGAGTTTCAATTCCCATCAGTGACCATGTGCCGCTGCTTAAATAAGCAAAATTATTGTTTGTCGCGGGTACTGCTGCAACGGCAGAAGCAGTGTCGTGTCCTGCTACAGCTATGACAGGGATAGCTCCCAGTCCCGTCTGATGTTGTAGTTCTTCTGTTAGAGTCCCTATTTTTTCTCCCGGATAAACAAAGCGTCCGAAATGTTTTTCACTCAATCCGATGCTTTTAAGTAACAGAGGTTCAAGCCGACGTGTCTGTGCATTGACCAGTTGGGCGGTCGAAGCGATGGTGTATTCTGTAATCATTTCTCCTGTTAGCATGTAACTGAGGGCATCTGGCATGAACAAGATTTTGTCGGCCTGTTCTAAGGCACTGTCATTGTTTCTACGTAATGTATCAAGTTGGAACAGAGAATTGAAGTTCATAACCTGAATGCCTGTACATTTATATACCTTATTTCTGGATATACGCTGAAAGTATTTTTCAGGTGCTCCTGTTGTATGTGGATCGCGGTATGAATATGGTTGTCGCAGTAATCCTCCATCTTTTCCGATACAGACAAAATCGACTCCCCATGTATCTATGCCGACAGACGTTATTTCTACATCTTTTTTTCGGCCAACTATCTTCAGACCTTCTACAATGTTCCGGTAGAGTTCGTATATATCCCAGTAATAATGTCCTCCTGTTTCTATCAGGTAATTGGGAAATCGGTTGATCTCTTCTGTTTCCAATCCTTGTGGAGTGAAATATCCTAATATCGTGCGTCCGCTGGTTGCGCCCAGGTCGACTGCAAAAAAGCATTTTGTCATAGCTTTAATTTGGTTTTATGTTTTTCAAGTTTAGATATTGCAAATGTAGTTCTTTAGCCAATGACGAAATTGCTGTTTTTGATTTAACGACTGACTTATTTGATTTATTTGATTGAAAAATTACTTGATAGGGGATGTTTGCTGCCTGTGAGGATAAAATCATTCCTAAACAATCTCTTACTGTTAATAAATGTTGTTTATTCTTTGCTTGCTTTTGTTTTGAATTTTGGTTTGCTATTTTTGCCTTGATAACTTGATAAATCTATCCGATGTTGATAAGGTGAAAATCTTTTCAAGGTTATCAGCCTTTTCTTTTGTTATTGTTATTGACTATAAATCATTCAGTCGCTATGAAAAAGACAATTTTGATATTTGTATTAAATATTGTAATAGGGTGCCTGTGTCGGGCTCAGTTGCCGGAACGCAACGTCGTGAATATTGAGAAATATAAGGAGATTTGCAAAACACATATATATAAGGAGATGAAAGGCATGTATCGTCAGGCTGGAGGCTCTTTACGATTTCCTTTTTTGGCTCCGGGAAGTAGTCAGTATCTGGATATGTTATGGGATTGGGATTCGTGGCTTAGCGATGTTGCTCTGCGTCAAATTTTATCGGATAAGGGAACCGAGGCTGATAAAAGGGAAGCTTTGGCTTATGAGCAAGGATGTGTACTGAATTCATTGAGTTATGGAGGAATGGATGGCTGGATTCCTATCTGGATAGAGCGTAATGCTCCGAGCCGTGAAGATATGTTGAAAAAGCGAAATCCGTGGAAGACTAATATGCATAAGCCTACGCTTGCCCAGCATGCTGCCTTTATCGTAAAAAATATGGGTGGAGATGCTGAATGGTTACGGGAAGATTTTTATACACTACAGGCTTTTGTTTCCAAATATCTTAATTTCCACCGGCATAAAGCAACTGGACTTATTTATTGGGAAACCGACGAGGCTATCGGAGTAGACAATGATCCGAGTACTTTTTATCGCCCTCATGAAAGTTCGGGATCTATATTTCTGAATTGTTTAATGTACAAGGAGCTTTTGGCAATGGCTTACCTGTCCGATTGTTTGAACCTGAAAGATATTTCAACTTTCTTTCAAAAGGAGGCAGATACCTTAAAAAATAATATTCAGAAACATTGCTGGGATGCGCGTGACCGCTTTTATTATAGTGTAGACTTCAATCTCCTTCCAGTAGAAAAGCCCGACATCGAAGGATTGTATCCGGGAGATTTATACTTGCATGTAGGACAACCCAGAACTTACGACTGCCTGATTCAACGATTTAGCGTATGGAGTGGTTTTATGGCAATGTGGGCTAAAGTTGCGACGCCGGAACAAGCCCGGCAAATGGTGCAGATACATTTTTGTGATACCACTTCGTTTAACGCTCCTGCTGGCATTCGTACACTTTCTCCGCTGGAAAAAATGTACGATGTACGTGCCAGCGGTAATCCGTCTTCATGGGCCGGACCTGTTTGGATTAACGTGAATTATCTTGTTTTCCGTGGCTTATTGGAATATGGCTATGAGAAAGAAGCACGTGAGGTTGCAGAGAAGACCGTATTGTTGTTGGGACGTGATTTCGAACGCTTCGGGGCATTGCATGAATACTATCTGCCCGATAATGGAGAGCCGGTACTGAATAAGGGATTTCAAAACTGGAATTTTCTGGTCTTGAATATGATTGCCTGGATGGAAGGGCGTCCGGTGGTAACTGAATTCTGATAGAATACTTGAACAATAAAACACGCAAAATGAAAACAAAATTTGTAACCTTGCTTGCTTCGGTGGGGATGTGTGCTTCATTGGAGGCACAGACCTGGATATGGTATCCGGGAGATTATGAAATATGGTTGGGCAACCAGATGAACAACCGTCGTACGGAAAGAGGAGCTTTTTTCCCTCCTTTCTGTAAAACAGACAGTCACTATGTGGTTGTTGAATTCAGTAAAGAGGTTGACTTACCTGTCGCCGAAACGATACGGTTGAGTGTGGAAGGCAGATACAACGTCAAACTGGACGGCAAATTACAGTTTGGCATGCCCGAAAGACTGACAATTCCGTCAGGAAAGCACAAAATCAATATCAAGGTATGGAACCAGATTACTCCTCCGTCTATTTATATTGACGGACAAACGATTAAGAGTGATGCAAGCTGGAAGGTGACGTACGAAGATAAGGAATGGATAGATGAAAGCGGGAAGGCCAGTGATACCTCGGCTACCGTGTACATGGATGCGGGTAGCTGGAATTTTGATTCTGAAGAAAAACGACCTTCTATGTTTCGTTTACCCTGCAAGCCGTTGCAGGCCGTTTCGTCAACTTCTGTGGAAAAAGGTGTTCTTTATGATTTTGGAAGGGAAACTTTCGGGTATCTTGACTTTGGGGAAATGAAAGGAAAAGGAAAGGTGCGGATTTATTATGGTGAAAGCAAAGAAGAAGCCTTGGATACTGCACGGTGTGAAACCATGGATATATTATCGGTTGAGAACGGAAAAGTAACCGATCGTGCACTTTGTACGACCCGAAGTCTGGCAGACGGACATTATACGATGGAGAGCAATAAAGCCTTTCGTTATGTTTACGTGGTATGCGATAGTCAGGCTTCCATCGGAAAGGTTGCAATGCAATATGAATATATGCCCGAAAACTATCGGGGAAGTTTCCAGTGTGATAATGATTTGTTGAATAAAATCTGGGAGATAGGCGCTTACACAATGCATCTTACCACCCGTGAGTTCTTCATCGACGGTATCAAGCGTGACCGTTGGGTATGGAGTGGAGATGCTATTCAGAGCTATTTGATGAACTATTACCTGTTCTTCGATTCGGAAACAGTGAAGCGTACCATTTGGCAGTTAAGGGGAAAGGATCCGGTAACCTCCCATATCAATACCATTATGGATTATACTTTTTATTGGTTCCTGAGTGTATATGATTATTATATGTATACAGGAGACAAGAGTTTTGTCGGACAACTTTATCCTCGGATGAAGTCGCTGATGGAATATGTATTGGGACGTACCGACAATGACGGTATGGTACAGGGAATGACAGGCGACTGGGTGTTTGTTGATTGGGCGGATGGTTATCTCGACAAGAAAGGACAGTTGGCGTTCGAACAGGTACTTTTCTGCAAAAGTCTGGAAACAATGGCACTTTGTGCTCGCCTTGCCGGCGAAGACCGGGATGTCAAGCTGTATGAGGAGTTGGCTTCTTCCTTACGGAACAAACTGGAGCCGGCGTTCTGGAGTGAGGATGCAAAAGCGTTGGTGCACAATCGCATCGGAGGAAAGCAAAGCAGTACCGTGACACGTTATGCCAATATGTTTGCCGTATTCTATAATTATCTTTCAGAAGAAAAACAACAGCTCATCAAACAAAGCGTGTTGCTGAACGATAGTATCCTGAAAATTACAACTCCGTATATGCGCTTTTATGAGCTGGAAGCTCTGTGTGCACTGGGCGAGCAGGAGCAGGTTATGGAAGAAATGCTGGCTTACTGGGGAGGTATGCTGAAAGAAGGAGCTACATCATTCTGGGAAAAATATAATCCAGACGAGAAAGGTACAGAACATCTTGCCATGTATGGACGCCCGTACGGGAAGAGTCTTTGTCATGCATGGGGAGCCAGTCCTGTATATTTGCTGGGAAAATATTATTTAGGAGTGAAGCCGGTAAAACCCGGATATGAGGAATATGCTGTAACTCCCGTATTGGGCGGCTTGAAATGGATGAAGGGAAGTGTTCCGGTTCCAGGAGGAGAAATTACTGTTTATATGGATCGGAAGACAATTCGCCTGAAAGCCGACCGGGGCAAAGGTTATCTGTATGTTTCTGCCCGGAAGCAACCTCGGGCGTCGGTGGGTGAATTTCAGAAGATATCCGAAGGAAAATATCGCTTGTGGATAGATAGCAATGAGGAAATAACAGTACGTTATTGAAAAACATCATATACATTTGTACAGAATACTTATATTTATCTCAATATTATAATTTTTTAATCGCAACAAGATGAAATACTGGACAAAACTGGCAGGAATCGTTTTATCGTGTCTTGCCGTAGCATCGACGATGAATGCGCAACTGCCGTGGAAAAACGGCCAGTTGGAAGTATCTGCCGAAGGGCGTTATCTGAAGCATCAGAACGGACAACCATTTTTCTGGCTGGGAGATACCGGCTGGCTGATGCCGCAAAGACTGGACCGCGAAGAGGTGGCTTTTTATCTGGATAACTGTAGTCGTGCCGGATTCAATGTGGTACAGATACAGACATTGAACGGGGTTCCTTCCATGAACGTGTACGGGCAGTACTCCATGACGGACGGATTCGATTTTACTCATATTGACAAAGAAGGTGTATATGGCTATTGGGATCATATGGATTACATTGTCCGTACAGCCGAAAGCAAAGGTATATATATTGGCATGGTATGTATCTGGGGAGGATTGGTGAAAGGTGGTAAGATGGATGTGAAGGAAGCAAAAGCTTACGGAACGTTCCTTGCCGAAAGATATAAGGATAATCCGAACATCGTATGGATAATCGGAGGGGATATACGTGGAGATGTAAAAACAGAAGTATGGGAAACACTGGCACGTACCATTCGCTCCATCGACAAAAATCACTTGATGACGTTCCACCCGTTTGGCCGGACTATGTCTGCTACCTGGTTCAATGATGCCGACTGGCTCGACTTTAATATGTTTCAGAGTGGGCATCGCCGCTACGGACAGACGAAAGGTGACGGAGATAACCTGGCCGACAGTAATGTGGCAGAAGACAACTGGCGTTATGTAGAAGCAAGTCTTTCCAAGAAGCCGATGAAGCCGGTTCTGGATGCCGAACCCAGCTATGAAGGTATTCCACACGGGCTGCATAATCCGAAAGAATGTCGCTGGACGGCAGATGATGTACGTCGTTATGCATATTGGTCGGTCTTTGCCGGTTCCTTCGGACATACTTATGGCAATAATTCCATCATGCAGTTTTACTGTGAAGGATATGCACCGGCATATGGAGCTCAGGAAACATGGCAGGAAGCCTTGAAGGATGAAGGCTTTAATCAGATGAAATATCTGAAGGAGCTGATACTTCGTTTCCCGTTCTTTGAACGTGTTCCCGACCAGAGTGTGATAGCCGGCACAAACGGAGAGCGTTATGACCGGGCGATTGCTACACGGGGTAGTGACTATTTGCTGGTTTATAACTACAGTGCACGTCCCATGCAGATTGATTTGACTAAAATAAGTGGGGACAGGAAAAAGGCATGGTGGTTCAATCCGCAGAATGGAACGATGAAATATATCGGTGAATTTGACAATAAGGTAACAGCGTTTCAATACGATGCTCCTTACATGCGGGGAGAAGATCGTGTACTGGTCGTGACGGATGCCTCGAAAAATTACGTGAAAGAGTAATCGGATTCTGTTGAAAAGATGCCCTTTACCTTTATTCATTTTCTCTTATCCTGACGGATGAAATGAGGGGATGAAAAGGTGAAGGGCATCTTTATTTATATCTCTCGGCGGATATGGAAAAAAACGTCTTGATCTTTCGAAATAATTTGTACAAAGAAAAAATTTTTTTGTACAAAAATTATCTCGAATGTGACGAGGTAATTTTAAAGTCCCTGCTTATAGCTTTGATAAGAAGCGCTCGCGGTCTACAATATAACGAATATGTATGCCTTCGCCGATTATGCCTTTTGAGTCGGAAGCAGAAACTTTAAAAGTGAGTTTTCTGCCTTCTGCCTCTTCCAGTAGGGCTGTAGCCGATATTTCTTCACCAAGTCCCGAGGGTTTGATGTGTGATGTCTGAATCATGGCTCCTACCGTTGTGGAACCTTCCGGCAGGTATGGCTTGACGGCATTCATGGCGGCATTTTCCATGAGTGCCACCAAAGCGGGAGTAGCGAACACTTCCATGTCGCCCGATCCTACGGTTAAAGCTGTATTTTCTTTGCAGACAGTTGTCTTGGATGTATAAGTTAATCCTTTTTCCATAATGTCTTTTTTCTTATTTAATGGTTGTACTTAAGTCGTTTCCCGACGGACGCTGGAATATTCTCAGACCGAATTCGGGAATTATGGCAAGAATATGATCGAAAATCTCACCTTGTATCTGTTCATATTCGGGCCAGATGGTGGTATTCGTAAAGCAATATATTTCCAGAGGTAATCCTTCGGAAGTAGGTTGCATCTGACGGACCATAATCATTAGTTCTTTGTGGGTACGAGGATGTCCCTTCAGGTAGCTCTGAAGATAATTACGGAAAACATGAAGATTTACTACTTGTGCTTCAGGCTTGGCCTGTGTTTCGTCTATCCATCCGCGTGAGGCAAATAATTGTTTTTCTTTTTCGGAACAGAAATGTACGGTTGTCATGTCGATAAATACCGAACGCTTGATACGTCGTCCTCCGGTTTCACGCATTCCCCGCCAGTTCTGAAACGAATCGCTGACCAGTGCGTAGGGAGGGATGGTGGTAATCGTCTTGTCGAAGTTGCGTACCTTGACGGTAGTCAGTGAAACTTCCAGCACATCACCGTCTGCTCCGTACTTGGGCATGGTGATCCAGTCGCCCGGACGAAGCATGTCGTTGGCCGAAAGCTGTACGCCTGCTACCAGTCCCAGTATACTGTCTTTAAAAATCAACATCAGGACGGCAGCCGAAGCTCCCAGTCCGGCAAGGATGGTTGCCGCATTCTGGTCGATGAGGATGCTGATAATTAATATGATTCCTATTCCGATAGCAATCAGGTTAATCATCTGGTAGATTCCTTTTAGCGGACGGTTGCGCAGGGTTTCGTGCTCGTTGGAAATCTCATATAGTGAATTCAGGAACGAATTGACAAGGAGAAGGGTTGTGATGACTAAGTAAATAAGACAGATCTTCAGTAGTATATGCAGTACTTGAGGCACATTGCTGAATACAAAGGGCAGCAGCAGATAAAGCATGATGGGAGGAATCATGCGGCAGAAACTGGTCATCATTCTTTCATTGAACAAGTAGTCGTCCCACGTAGCCTTTGTGCGAGATGTGATTTTGTGCACTGCCGGTATAACCAGGTGCCTGAATAGTTTGGTCATGATATATGAAATCAGCAGGATGAGTACTACGAGTGTAAGTCGGGTACTCCAGCTGAGGTTTTCTTTGTCAATGCCCATGTCCAATAATTGGCGGGCTACTTCCAGATATAAATCTTCCATGATTTCAGTATTTGTATGTTGTTTCAGGCAAATATACAAAGGTTTTTTCATATATTTATCGGCAAATAATTATAGATTAGGAGAATGTTACATCTTTACCGTTTGTTGTTTTTTATACTCTGTGGCTTGTTGTGCCTGCCGTCGTGCATCCGTGATGATTCGCCTTCCGGGGAGGAAGGGATTCGTCGTGGTGACAAACTGCCCGATTTTTCCGTATTGTTAAGTGACGATACTCGTATATCGACATCCGATTTGGAGGGCGTTGTTTCTGTATTGGTCTTTTTTCATACTTCCTGTCCCGACTGTCAGCAGGAACTTCCGGTAGTACAACGGCTTTACGATTGCTATCGGGATAATCCACAGGTGAAGATATATTGCATCAGCAGGGAAGAGTCTGCTGGTGAAGTTGCTGCATATTGGTTGGCAAACGGTCTGACAATGCCTTATTCTCCTCAGCCGGGTAGGGAGGTATATGACCTGTTTTCCGAGCAAGGTATTCCTCGCGTGTATGTTTCGGACAAGCAGCTTATGGTATATTCCGTTTATTCCGACAGTCCGATTGCTTCGTTCGAACAGTTGCAGGCTGATGTGGAATATTGCCTGAAATAAGGCTGGCTGGTTTTGCACGAACGGAAGCCGGATGTGCATTTTTTTCTTATATCTTTTTGCAAAACAAATGCTTTCATTAATTTTGCCGTCAATTAAACTACTAATACTAATTAATATATTATCTAATGAGCTTGAAAATTGTTGTATTGGCAAAGCAAGTACCTGACACTCGCTGTGTAGGGAAAGATGCCATGAATGCCGACGGTACTATTAATCGTGCGGCTCTTCCGGCTATCTTCAATCCGGAAGACCTGAATGCTTTGGAACAAGCGCTCAGACTGAAAGACACACATCCGGGTTCTACCGTAACCATCTTGACGATGGGACCGGGGCGTGCCGCTGAAATTATTCGTGAAGGATTATACAGAGGAGCAGATAACGGCTATTTACTGACCGACCGTGCCTTTGCCGGTGCCGATACGTTGGCTACTTCGTATGCTCTGGCTACAGCTATCCGTAAGATTGGTGAATATGATGTCATCGTAGGTGGTCGTCAGGCTATCGATGGTGATACTGCACAGGTAGGACCTCAGGTAGCAGAAAAGCTGGGATTACCTCAGGTAACATACGTTGAAGAAATCCAAGAAGTAAAGGACGGACGTATTCGTGTAAAGCGTCATATCGACGGTGGCGTAGAAACTGTAGAAGCTCCGCTCCCGATTGTTCTGACAGTAAACGGCAGTGCAGCTCCTTGCCGCCCGCGTAATGCAAAACTGGTTCAGAAATATAAACGTGCTTTGGGCGGACAGGAAAAAGCTGCCATTACAAAAGATGGAGCAGAGTTGCCTTATGCTTCTTTGTACGAAAGCCGTCCTTATCTGAATATCACAGAGTGGAGCGTAGCTGACGTAAACGGTGATACAAAACAATGTGGTTTGTCGGGTTCACCTACTAAAGTGAAGAAGATTGAAAACATCATCTTCCAGGCGAAGGAAAGCAAAACTATTACAGGTAGCGATGCTGATGTAGAAAATTTGATTGTAGAACTGTTGGCTAACCACACTATTGGATAAAGACTATGAATAACGTATTTGTATATTGTGAGATGGAAGGCAAACATGTTGCCGATGTCAGTCTCGAACTTTTAACCAAAGGTCGTAAGTTAGCCAGTCAGCTGGGATGTCAGTTGGAAGCCATCTGTGCCGGCAGCGACCTTGCCGATGTAGAAAAACAAGTTTTGCCATACGGAGTAGATCGTGTTCATGTATTCGATGCTCCGGGCTTGTTCCCTTATACTTCACTTCCTCATACTTCTATTCTCGTCAACTTGTTCAAGGAAGAAAAACCGCAGATTTGTCTGATGGGTGCTACCGTTATCGGTCGTGATCTGGGACCACGTGTTTCTTCAGCTCTGACAAGTGGTCTGACTGCCGACTGTACTCAGTTGGAAATCGGTAATCACGAGGATAAGAAGAATGGTGTTACTTACGAAAATCTGTTGTATCAGATTCGTCCTGCTTTCGGCGGTAATATTGTGGCTACCATTGTCAATCCGGAACATCGTCCGCAGATGGCTACAGTTCGTGAGGGTGTGATGAAGAAAGAAATCGTAGATGCCAATTATCAGGGTGAAGTGATTCGTCACGACGTTGCGAAGTATGTACCCGAAACGGATTATGTAGTAAAGGTTATCGATCGCCATGTAGAAAAAGCAAAACATAATCTGAAGGGTGCTCCTATCGTAGTTGCCGGTGGTTATGGTATGGGAAGCAAGGAAGGATTCGATATGTTGTTCGAACTTGCTAAGGAACTTCATGCAGAAGTAGGTGCCAGCCGTGCAGCTGTAGATGCTGGTTTCTGCGAACACGACCGTCAGATTGGTCAGACAGGTGTAACTGTACATCCGAAATTGTATATCGCTTGTGGTATCTCTGGTCAGATTCAGCATATAGCCGGTATGCAGGATGCAGGTATCATTATATCTGTAAACAATGATCCTAATGCGCCGATTAACACCATCGCTGATTATGTAATCAACGGAACAGTGGAAGAAGTGATTCCGAAAATGATTAAGTATTATAAAAAGAACAGTAAATAATGGCAAACTTTTATACAGAACATCCGGAACTCAAGTTTCACTTGAACAATCCGATGATGGAGCGTATCTGTCAGTTGAAGGAACGCGATTACAGAGATAAAGACGAGTACGATTATGCGCCGCTGGATTATGCAGATGCTATCGACTCTTACGATAAAGTGTTGGAAATTACCGGTGAAATTACCGGTGAGGTGATTGCTGCAAATGCAGAAGGAGTAGACGAAGAAGGTCCGCATTGTGCGAACGGTCGTGTGGAATATGCTTCGGGTACAAAGGCTAACCTGGATGCAATGGTGAAGGCGGGTCTGAACGGTATGACAATGCCTCGCCGTTTTGGCGGTTTGAACTTCCCGATCACTCCGTATACTATGTGTGCGGAAATCGTGGCTCAGGCTGATGCGGGCTTTGGTAATATCTGGTCACTTCAGGATTGTATCGAAACACTTTATGAATTTGGAAACGAAGATCAGCACAGCCGTTTCATTCCGCGTATCTGCGCAGGTGAAACTATGTCAATGGACTTGACAGAACCTGATGCCGGTTCTGACCTTCAGAGCGTGATGTTGAAAGCTACATACGATGAGGCTAATAACTGCTGGCGTTTGAATGGTGTAAAACGTTTTATCACAAACGGTGACGCTAACCTGCATCTGGTATTGGCTCGTTCGGAAGAAGGTACACACGATGGTCGTGGATTGTCTATGTTTATTTACGATAAGAACGACGGTGGAGTAGACGTACGTCGTATAGAAAATAAGCTGGGTATTCATGGTTCTCCGACTTGTGAATTGGTATACAAGAATGCAAAAGCTGAACTTTGTGGTGAACGTAAGCTCGGTTTGATTAAATATGTCATGGCTTTGATGAACGGTGCTCGTCTGGGTATTGCGGCTCAGTCGGTTGGTTTGAGCCAGGCTGCATACGATGAGGCTTTGGCGTATGCAAAAGACCGTAAGCAGTTCGGCAAAGCGATTATCGAGTTCCCGGCTGTATACGATATGCTGGCTACTATCAAAGCAAAACTGGATGCGGGTCGTGCCTTGTTGTATCAGACTTCTCGTTACGTAGATATCTATAAAGCCTTGGACGATATTGCGCGTGAACGTAAGCTGACTCCGGAAGAACGTCAGGAACAAAAACGTTATGCAAAACTGGCTGACAGCTTTACTCCGCTGGCAAAAGGTATGAACTCTGAATATGCCAACCAGAATGCATACGACTGTATTCAGGTACACGGCGGTTCTGGTTTTATGATGGAATATGCTTGTCAGCGTATCTATCGTGATGCTCGTATCACAAGTATCTACGAAGGTACTACTCAGTTGCAGACTGTTGCGGCTATCCGTTATGTAACCAACGGTGCTTATGCTGCTACTTTGCATGAATACGAAACAATTCCATGCGCTCCGGAATATGAAGACTACATGAACCGTATCAAGGAAATGACTCGTAAGCTGGAGGCTTGTACAAATGCTGTGAAGGAAGCTCAGAACCAGGAACTGCTCGATTTCGTAGCACGCCGCTTGTATGAAATGGCAGCTGTCTGCGTAATGAGTCATTTGTTGCTTCAGGATGCAACGAAAGCTCCTGAGCTGTTTGGTAAGTCGCTGAATGTATATGTAAATTATGCCGAATCGGAAGTTGAAAAACATTTCAACTTTATCCGTAAGTTCAATGCAGAAGAACTGGCTAATTATCGGAAATAATTGAGCAGTTTGCTTTAATATAGAAAAAGCTCGGCATTTTTGCCGGGCTTTTTTATGCCTTTTCCTGATGGTATATTGCACCTGATGGACTGATTCTATAATAGATGTTTGAATTTTCTCCGTAGCCAGCGATCGAATATTCTCAATAAAGGCAATGCAATCAGCATCGGAAGATAAAAAATGAGTGATGAAGGTTCAGGCAGATTGTTGACTGATTTTTGTAAACCTTCGGCTATTTCTTTCCCATATATCCATACAATCATGCCGATGCATCCTCCTATCATCAGAGTGACAGTGAGTATCATTAATATGAATAAACGTTTTTCCTGTCGTTTCTCACGCAGATACATTTCTTCCCCAATTCGTTTCATCATGCGATAGGTGAAATTGCTTGGAAGCTGGGGAGGCTTATTCTGTCGGGCAGCTTTCCGTAGTCCTTGGTCTTTATACTCTGTCATCTTTACTCCTCCTTTTGCATTAATAAATATAATTTCTTGCGTAAACGGTGTAGCTTAACTTTAATATTTCCTTCGTTCTGATTCAGAATCTGGGCAAGTTCCTGTATAGGGCGTTCTTCTTCATAGAACAATGTGACCAATGCGCGTTCTTCGGCAGTTAGTTTGGTCAGCGCCTGTTGCAGTTTTTTTATTTGTTCTTCCGAATCATCGTTTAATGTGTTGTCTATTTGTGTGTCTGATATCTGATTCCATAAATTGTCATCCAGCATTGTTTGTTCCACATTTTTCTTTCGCAGAAAAGATAGTGCCGTATTATAGGCGATACGATAAATCCAGGTAGAAAAGCTACTTTTCCCGCCGAATGATGATAAATGTTCGAAAGCTTTCATAAATGCATCCTGCGTCAGCTCCTCGGCATCTTCTTCGGAATTGACCATACGGACGATCAGTGCGAAGACTGCTTGCCCATAAGTATCGAGGAAGTAAGCATACTCTTCAGTTTTTCCTGCCAGGATACGCGTGATGATATATGATTCGTCTTTTTTTATTTGTCTTTTTAGACGCTTTCCCGAGGTTGAGGTTACAAAGATTGAGAAAAAATTTTTTTCTTCATTATGGTTGTAACCTTTTCGTGCATTGGTTCGTCTAAACGGACAAAGAAACAAAAATATTCACTTTAAAAGGAAAACGATATGGAAGAATTGATGATTGTTGCTAATGTTGCAATAGTTTTTGGCGTTATTTACAAGTTGTTCGAATTGTTTGTCGGCAGAAAAGAACGTATGATGTTGATAGAGAAGCTTCCGGTGGAGGCATTGACCGATGAAAAACAAAAAAATACAGGCTTGTCTTTATTCAATCTGGGAGGAAATCTGTTTCCTATGTCCTCGTCATCTCTTCGCTTGGGGTGTCTGTTAATAGGACTTGGATTGGGATTATTGACAGGATATTGTATTATTTTAAATTCTCAGCCGGAATATTTTGCCAGCGATATGGCCAGTCGTCCTGTCCGTGAAACTGTTTCCATTATTTATGGAGCCAGCGTATTATTGGGAGGAGGTATCGGACTGATTGTTGCATTTGTTATTGAAATTATGCGTGCTTCACGGCATAAATGATATGAGCCCGTTGTAAAATTAGTAGAATAGTAAGTTGCCCGTCATTAATAACATCCGTATTACCTGAGTTCGGGATAAGTTTAGAATAAGGCCAGTTGTTTTGAGTCCTCAATATAGTATCCTTGCAATGCATCCGGTTTGTTTTCAAAGAAACAATA